>NZ_JBHVDM010000035.1:0-66415 GCF_042802775.1 Nocardia sp. NPDC057455
CGCTGGAGGTGGTCGTGGTGGCGATATCCGCCGACGGCGCGGATGCATCGGCACCGCAGGCGACCACCGAGGGCAGCAGGCCCGCCGCGAGTAGCGCGGCCGCGCGACGCCGGGTGACGAGGCGATGCGGGTACCGCTGCGCCACGGTCGAACCTCCTGTGTAACCCTCGGCACCGCTTTCCGGCGTGATCACCCGAGCCTAGCGAGCCGGGGCGGCTCCGGCGAGGCTCCCCCGGGCAGCGCCACCGATTGTGGTGGCTTGCCGGTACGGCTCCGGCTGGGCATAGTCGGTCGGTGCGGTGTGGACGGATCATGGTGGGGGCGGCAGGTGTCGTGGTCTCGGTGACGGTCGTATTGGCCGGGCCCGCGGGCGCCCGGGTCGGCGAAGCGCCCGGCACCGTGACGGATCTGGTGGAGCTGGCGGGGCGGCTGCACGTGGCGGGAGCGACGACCGCCGAACGGCTGACGTATTGGTCGCGTGGCCCGCGTGGGCCGATGCAGAGCACCGGAGTGCTGTATCTGCCCGAAGGCTCCCCGTCGCAAGGCGGTTGGCCGATCATCGCCTACGCGCACGGCACATCGGGGATCGCCGACGATTGCGCGTTCACGCTGCAACTCCGGGACTACTACCTGACGTCGGTGTACCCGGATCTGCTGCGCGCGGGATACGCGGTCGTGATCTCCGACTATGTCGGACTCGGTACCCCCGGCGTGCATCCCTACCTGGACGGTCCGGCACAGGCCCGCAGCATCATCGACGGCGTGCGCGCCGCACGGGCGGTCGCGCCCTCGCTCGGCACCCGCTGGGCGGTTTTCGGCCAGTCGCAGGGCGGGCACGCGGCGCTGTTCACCGCTCACCTCGCACCCGGTGACGCGCCGGAACTCGATCTGCGCGGCGCCGCCTCGACCGGGACGCCGTCGAACCTGGACGCGCTGTTCCCGCTGGCCGGGCCCTGGCTGCCGCGACTGCCGCTGCAGAAGACGACAACCTACTTCGGCATGCTACTGGCCGGACTGCGCGCCAGTGCGCCGGAGCTGGACATCGACAGCTATCTGACGCCGGTGGGCCGCGACGTCCTGCGCATCGTGGAAGCGGATTGCGCGGCCGAGGCGGACGCGCGGTTGTCGGGTATCGGCATCGGCGCCATGCTGTCGCGGCCTTTGGACGATCCCGCGTTGCTCGCCGCCGTGCGCGCGATGTTGCGGGTGCCGACGAGCGGCTACTCCGTGCCGTTGTATCTCGGCCAAGGGCTGACCGATCTGGAGGTGCCCGCGCCGTTGACGGTCGAGCTGATCGCGGAACTGCGCGCCTCAGGCACCGATCTGCGGGTGAGCTGGTACCCCGGCGATCATCTCGGCGCGGCGCGGGAGGCGTTTCCCGACGCGCTCGCCTTCTTGCGCGGTGTGCTCGATCGGCCCTGAGCCCGCGTACTCAGCGCCACAGCGACCGGCACGGTAACCTACGCAGGCCGGGACTGACCTTGGCGTCGACGGTGACGGTGAGTCCGGCGTGTGCGGCGGCCGAGGTGAACTCCCACGCTTCGGTCCTGGTCGCGGCGTATTCGAGGACCAGGGCGTCCTCGGGGGTGGGGCCGTCGAAGTAGACGGTGATCCGCCGGGTCGGCGGATCCTGGGTGTCGTCGCGGTCGGCGAGTCTGCGCGCAGTGCCGTCCATGCCACCGTCTCCTTCCCACCGGCGCGGCGGCCGTGCCGGTAGGTCTGACGGTAAGGGGCAGCCACTGCTGAGAACATGTTCCAAGTTATCGGCTGGAAATGTCACAGAACGGACGTCGAGCGGTCGGGTACAGTCACCACCCGGGGCGCGCGTCCGCCACAGGCCGGGCACCCGAAACTTGTGATTTGTCAACATGATCGCGTCGGGTGGTGCCCAGCGTGGGTGATGTTGCCGAGGATGAGCACAGCGTTGGACGATTCAGGAGGCACACGTCGATGAGTCAGGGCCCACGTTCGTTGGGTAGGGGAGTGGGGCGACGACGTCTCGCGCGTGCGATCGGAGCGATGGCCGCGGGCCTGGCGCTGGTCGCGAGCATGGCCGGTGCGGCCACCAGCGCGCCGCTGTACCCCGAACCCGATCCGGATCCCTTCTACGCCACACCGGCGGATATCGCCGACCGCAAGCCCGGCGACGTGATCGCGACCAGGGTGATGCCGCCGCTGGCGATCTTCCCGGAGACCACGGTGACCGTGGTCCGGTTCCGGTCGACGAGTTCGGAGGGGAAACCCATCGCCGCGACCACCACGGTGCTGACGCCCAAGGCGCACCGCGCCGACGGGCCGCTGCTGTCGTTCCAGCACATCATCAACGGGCTCGGCTCGGAGTGCTCGGTCTCCCGGGTGCTCTACACCGGTGATCCGAACCTGGTCGTACGGGAAGCGCCGGGTTGGAACGTCCTGCTGGCGCGCGGCTGGAGCATCGCGCTGCCCGACCACCTCGGTCCGAATTTCGCCTACGGCGCCGCGAAGCTCGGCGGCCAGATCACCCTGGACGGGATTCGCGCCGCCAAGCAGGTCACCGAGCTAGGGGTGCAGCGCAGCCCGGTGGCGATGGTCGGGTACTCCGGCGGCGGGATGGCCACCGCGTGGGCGGCGGCCCTGCAGCCGAAGTACGCCCCGGAACTCGACATCGCCGGCGCGGCCATGGGCGGCGTGCCGATGAATCTCGTGAAGATGCTCGAGGGGCTGGGTCTGAACCCGCACCCGGTGTTCGGGCTCGCCTTCGCCGCAGGATTCGGGCTGGAGCGTGAGTATCCGACTCGCTTTCCGCTCAGCGAGCAGTTGAACGAGCGCGGGCTGGCCGCCCGCGCGCAGATCGCCAACAGCTGCACCAACGACATCCTCTCGACCGGGGCTGGCCGCGGTGCGCTGGACTTCGCCAAGACGACCTCGATGATCAACGACGACACCGCCCGCGCCGTGGTCGAGGAGAACAGCCTCGAGCTCTACGACGGCGTGCCGAAGACGCCGGTGTTCGAATGGCATTCGCCGATCGATGGCCTGATCCCGATCGACGCGGTGGTCAACACCGATAAGCGGTGGTGTGCGGCGGGCGCCAGAGTGCAGGCCGAGCAGATCCCGGTTCCGGACCATCTCACCGCGGCGGTGCTCGGCATTCCGGCGGCACTGAACTGGCTGGACGCCCGTTTCCGAGGGGAGCCCGCGCCGAGTAATTGCTGAGCGAACACACACGACCGGCCGAGCCGGGACCCGTTCTCCGGATACGGGTCTCGGCCCGGTTGTTGCGATATGGATACGCGACAACACAACTCGGATGCTTTACTGCGTCCAGGCATGGGCGCTGACGTAGCCTGACTTCCTGGCTCCCGGTCTGACAGGGGCCGATTCGGGGGTCGAAGGCCACTGCGCCCGGGTGCCAGACGACGTTGCCGTTCGCACCCGAAGGCGTGTGCCATGAGAATCTCGCGTGCCATTGCTGTGGCATTGCTCGCAGCCAGCTCGGTCCTGGCCGTCCCCGCTGCCGCAGAGCCTGCGCCCACGCCGCCGCCCGGCGGGCTCCTGCCCGGGCTGCAACAGCTCATCGATCAGGTCATCCCGCCGCCGCCGATCGTGCCGCTGCCGGAGCCGAGTTCACCCGCGCACGAGGCGACTACGCTGTCGCCGTCGCTGGCGGCGCTGCGCGCGGCCGCCTTGCCCTCCGCCGTCGGCGATCCGATGTTCGACCTGCGGCCGGCGAATCTCGGCGAACTGGCCGAGGGACAGGTCATCGAGATACGCGAGGTGAGCCCCACCGCCGCACCGTTGATGCTGATGCCCATCCAGCGGGCGCTCTTGCTGAAGTACCGCACCACGGACGCGCACGGCGCGCCGTCGTATGCCACGGCGACGCTGGTCGTTCCCGCCGCACCGTGGCCGGGACCGGGGCAGCGACCGGTGGTGGTGAACAACCTGCCCATCGACGCCCTCGGCCGTACCTGCACGCCGGGATACACCCTCGCGCACGGGCTCAACCCGGACACCAGTTTCACCGACTTCCTGCCACCCACCACGCATGTGGCGGCGCTGCGCGGTTACGCCGTGCTGATTCCGGACCACGAGGGCCCTTCGATGGCCTACGCCGAACCGATCGTGGCCGGGCACGCCGTGCTGGACTCGATCAGGGCGGTGCGCGGTCTGCTGCCGGAGGAGTTCGGCGCCGCGAAGTTCGGGCTCGCGGGGTATTCCGGCGGCGCGATCGCGACGCACGGGGCAGTGAAGCTGATCGACGGTTACGCACCGGAGTTGGCGGACGTGATCGTCGGCGCCGCGCTCGGCGGGGTCCCCGCCGACTTCGAGCTCCTGGCGCGCAGCATGAACGGCAACCTCGCCTCGGCGGTGTTCATGGGAGCGGTCTTCGGGATCGGCCGCGAGCGACCGGAGATTCTGGCCCGGATGAACAATCTCGCCCAGTGGGTGGCCACCTCACCGGTGAAGAACATGTGCGGTAGTAGCTACGGAGCGATCGGTGTGCTGATGCTGCCGATCGACATCGCCGCGAACTTTCCCGATCCGCTGCATTCGGCGCTGGCCGCGGACATCTATCGGGTGACGAAGATGGCCGGCATGAGGTCGGCGACTCCGCTGTACATCTACAACGGGGAGCAGGAGTTCTGGATCCCGGCCGAGGGCGCGCGCAATCTCTATCTGGAGCAGTGCGGCCTCGGGGTGCCCGCCGTGTACCGTAGCGTGCTCGGCGAGCACATCATCGCAGGTGCGCTCGGTTATCCGGAAGCCATGATCTGGCTCGACGACAGGCTACGGGGAGTCCGGGCGCCCGACGAGTGCTGACCGGGCGACGACGCCGGGAGGGCTCCGGTTAACACGGTGGGCCTGCGATGGCGATCATCACTGTGACCCCTTCGGTTCGTATGCCCAGGTCTGGCTAGAGTGCTGTGCGGCGTCGTCGCCGCTTCGGTACGGTGGGCCGGGCTGGGCGGGGTGACGCCCGAATTCCCGAGAGAGGCACATGAACGACATCACGACCACCGCGTCCGAACAAGCCGAGGCACTGGTGGGGCGGCACTACCGCCTGACCGATCCGTACGAGGTGGGACGCGAGAAGATCCGGGAGTTCGCGCGAGCGTTGCAGGACGGCCATCCGGCGCACCGGCACGAAGACGCCGCCGAGGGACTGGGCTTCGACGGGCTCGTCGCGCCGCTGACGTTCTCCTCGATCATCCTCATGTTGATGCAGCGCAAGATGTTCGAGTCCGTGCTCACCGGCTACGACCTCGGCCAAGTGCTGCAGACCGAACAGTCGATCCGGGTGCACCGGCCGATCGTCGCGGGCGACGAGGTGCGGTGCGACTCCTATATCGAGTCGTTCCGGCAGTTCGGTGACAAGGACTTCATGGTCACCAGGAACGTGCTGAGCAACCAGCACAAGGAAGTGTTGCAGACCGCGCACACCACAGCGGTGGCGCAGACCGGAGTCGAGCTCGCCGCCGATCTGCGCGCGGCGGTCGACGGCGTGATCATGACCGGGCAATCGGCTGCCGACCGCAGGGACGCGGCGGCCGCGCGCCGGACCGGCGACGACGGCGGACTCGTCGAGAGCTTCGATGAGCCGGCGCAATCGGATCCGCCCGCGGAGCCGCGCACGCCGCGTACCGGTCCCGCTTTCGAGGACTTGTCCGTCGGCATGGAACTCGCCCCACGCACCGTGCTGCTCTCTCGTGGTGATCTGGTGAACTACGCCGGCGTGTCGGGCGATTCGAATCCGATCCACTTCAGCGACGAGGTCGCGCGCAGCGCGGGATTGCCCGATGTGGTGTCGCACGGACTGCTGACGATGGGTCTCGGCGCCGGATATCTCACCTCGTGGCTCGGCGATCCCGCCGCCGTAACGCGGTACGGGGTGCGGTTCGCCGGGTTCGCCCCGGTTCCGGCGACCAAGGCCAGCGCGATCGAATTCCATGGGCGTGTCAAGCAATTGGATCCGGAGCGCCGTGCGGCCACGATCGCGTTGACGGCGACCTGCGGGGACCGCAAGCTGTTCGGTCGTGCGACGGCGGACGTGCTGTTGCGCTGACCGTTCGGCCTCGTCATCACCGCGAATGTGAGGGCCGAAGCCGTCGCGACGGCGTCCGAAACCACGTCGTGAAACCGGCTCGGTCGAACGGCGCGCCTCCGGGAATGCGTTCTCGTCCAGCATATTTCGGTGCCACTGCCCCGAATGCACGACACTGCAACCGGTTTCGCTCGTCGGTAGGTTGGCGCGGGGGTGTGCGAAGCCGGCCCGGATGACAGCGCGCGCGACGTCTGGTGTGCGACCGGGGCGAGCGGTTGTCCGCGCTGTCCCGCGAATGATCGTGCGGATGTGCTTACACCTGCGCATTCGTGTCGCTCCGATGGGCTCGGTGCTGGAGTGTGGGCAGTGCGCATGCGAGACTCGGTAGATGCGTGCTTCGGTAGTGCGGCCTCAAAACGAAACCATCGCTCGTGGAACGGCTCCCGCCGCCGAGGGCGGCCCGACCGTCTTGCGGATGATCCTCGGCGGCCGGATGCGGCGGCTACGTGAGGCATGCGGCATTTCGCTCGAGGAAGCGGGCGAGGCGATTCGCGGCTCGCACTCCAAGATCAGTCGATTGGAATTGGGGCGCACCGGTTTCCGGGAGCGGGATCTGGTGGATCTGCTCGCGCTGTACGGCATCACCGACGAGGAGGAGTGCGCGGAGTTCAAGCAGCTGGCCAAGCAGGCGAACACCTCGGGGTGGTGGCATCGTGACGCTGACTGGCTGCCGAAGTGGTTCGACACCTACCTCGGGCTGGAGCAGGCCGCCCAGCTGATTCGCTGCTACGAGCCGAGGGTAGTCCCCGAACTGCTGCAGACTCCCGACTACGCCCGCGCGCTGTTCGTGCTGGCGCATCCGCACGAGGACGAGGAGTCGATCGAGCGGCGCGTGGCCCTGCGGATGCGCCGCCAGGAGATCCTGACCAGACCCGACCCGCCCCAGCTGTGGCTGATCGTCGAGGAGGCGGCCCTGCGGCGCAGGATCGGCGGATCGCAGGTGTGGCTGGCCCAGCTCGAGCACCTGCTGAGGGCCGTGGACGCGCCCAACATCACGGTGCAGGTGCTCGCCGATCATGTCGGCGGCCCCGCGCTGACCGACGGCGCGTTCGCCATGCTGCGCTTCGCCGAGGCGGATCTGCCCGATATCGTGTACCTCCAGCAGCTCACCGGCGCGCTGTACCTGGACAAGGACGCGGATCTCGCGGCCTACCGCGCGGTGGCGAATCTGCTGTCGGTGCACGCCGCGCCGCCCGAGTACACCCGCGACCTCATCGCGGCGCTGCGCGAGCGCGAGCCGCGGATCGTGGACCTCCCGTCCGGCCGCGCCTGGCCGTCAGGGCACGGCGCCGAGTTCGGCGGGACCACGAATACCTAGCGTTACAGGGACTTTCGACCATAGATAACGACCCGGTGAACATGGCAGACTCGAGACATGCGCCCTTCGAAGGAACGACAGGCGACCGATTCTGCCGGGCCCGGCGGTCATCCGGTGTCCGGCGGCGGGCCGACGGTCCTACGCATGGTCCTCGGTGGCAGGCTGCGTCGCCTGCGCGAGTCCCGGAACATCACCCGCGAGGCGGCGGGTGAGGCCATACGCGGGTCGCATTCGAAGATCAGCAGGCTCGAGCTAGGGCGCACCGGCTGCCGGGAACGTGATCTGGTGGACCTGCTCGATTTCTACGGGGTGACCGATCCCGAGGAACGGGAGCGTTACCTGGAACTGGCCGGCCAGGCCAATGCGTCGGGTTGGTGGGCGCGGGACAACGACTGGCTGCCGAAATGGTTCGACACCTATCTCGGGCTGGAACAGGCGGCGCGCTTGATCCGCAGCTACGAACCGCGAGCGGTTCCCGAATTGCTGCAGACTCCGGAGTACGCCCGCTCGCTGCTCACCCTGTCGCATCCGGGGGAGTCGGAGGAGTCGATCGAACGTCGTGTCGCGTTGCGCATGCGCAGGCAGGACATCCTCGCCGGCCCGCACCCGCCCCAGCTGTGGATGATCATCGAGGAGGCGGCGCTGCGCCGCAGGATCGGCGGCTCGACCGTCTGGCGCGCCCAGCTCGACCGCGTGTTGCGCGCGGCGGCGCAGCCGAACGTCACCATTCAGATCCTGGCCGACCATGTGGGCGGCCAGGCCCTCACCGACGGCGCGTTCACCATCTTGCGTTTCGCCGAGGCGGATCTGCCCGACATCGTCTACCTCCAGCAGCTGACCAGCGCGCTGTATCTGGACAAGATCGCCGACCTGGACGTGTATTACGCGGCGCTGAACCAACTTTCGCTGCTGGCCCCTTCGCCGCAGCATTCCCGGCAACTGCTCCAGGTCCTGCGCGACGGCGTCCCGCCGACGGTCGACGAACCGGTGGACCACCCACGCGGGTGACCGGAACGCGCCCTGCGGCACACCGCCGCATTCATGCCGGGGAAGGGCGGAATATTGTCCCATTGGGACAATAGGGAGTAAGCTGTGTGCATGAGCGACGACGGTGTCGGTCTGGACGGCCGTCGGCTGCGTACTCGGCGCAGCCGCGAAGCGTTGTCGCGCGCGGCGTTCGACCTGCTCACCGAGCGGGGGCTGGAAGCGGTGGCGGTCGAGGACATCGCGGAGCGAGCCGGTGTCACCCGGCGCACGTTCAGCAGGCATTTCGCCTCCATCGAGGAGGCGGTTCTCGGCGATGTCGATCAAGACGTCCACCTGTTCAACGCCGCGCTGTGCCACCGGCCGCCGGGCGAGCCGCCCCTGATCGCCTACCGCAATGCCGTCCACGACTGGCTCGCCACCGAGTACGGCGGCGTCCGTGCGTCCCTGCTGGCTCGCCGCTGGGCCTTGTTCCAGCGCTTCGAGGACGAACCCGAACTGTTCGCCGGCTATCAGCGCATCCGTATCGATGGGCAGCGCGAATCGGTCCGGATCATCGCGGCGCGGCTGGGGGTGGATCCGCTGACGGATCCGCGTCCGGCGGTCGCCGTAGGCGCCGGCGCGGGCATGCTGCTCGCGGCGCTGCAGAGCTGGGCGGCAGGCCCGAATCCGATGGGTCTGCCCGGCCTCGTCGAAGAATTCTTCGACACCCTCGTCACCCTCACCGCCGAATTCCGTAACGAGGAGTCACCGTCATGCCTACCGGGTCGGTGAATATGTACCGCCGCACGTGCCGCCGCGTCGGCTTGGATCGAAATCCGCTGCGTCGCAGGGAAGATCGTGTGCAATCCGGGGTCGCGGTGCTGCTGGCCCTGGTGTTCCTGATCGTGGTGCCCGTGCTGGCGACGACCGTCGGTGGCCGGGTGTACCGGGTGGAAACGGCCGCGGTGCAGGCCGAGACGGCGCGGTTGCATCAGGTCGATGCCACCGTGATCGAAACCGGTAAGGCGCCGCTGTACGCACCGGTGGTGCCCGCGCGCGTGTCCTGGAAGGATCCCGACGGCGTGACCCACACCGGCGACTATCAGTCGACCACGGTGGTGGAGCCGGGTTCCACCGTGCCGATCTGGCTGAACGAGCGCGGTGCGATCGTCGAGCCGCCGTCGTCGTCCCAGCCCGCAGGCAAAGCGGTCATGCTCACCGCGGGAGCGGTGCTCGGCGTCTCGATCGTGCTCGCGGGAAGCTACCTGCTGCTGCGCCGCGGACTCGATCGGCGTCGGCTGCGCCGGTGGGAAACCGAATGGGTGGCGGCCGACCTCACCTGGGGGCACGGCTGAGCCTTGGTGCGGCGTGCCCGCCGGGCGAGGGTAGGGACAGGCGCAGCGGGCACGTCGCGTGCCGGGATGCAACGCGGCGAACGAAGCGGCCCGGCACTGCCCTGAGATTAAGGCACCGGCGTGCCCGGGCGGCCCCTTTCGGCGCGGATCGTCGGAGATCCCACCAGATGACCCGGTTACGTTGTGACACAACCTAACCGGAGCCGCGGGACGCCTCAGACCGGGAAGAGGCTGTGCTTGCGCGGGTTGGGCTCGGCGCTCGCCTCTTTCTCGCGCAGCAGGCGCAGCGCGCGGCGGATCTCCAACCTGGTCCGCGAGGGCTCGATCACGGCGTCGATGTAGCCGCGCTCGGCGGCGATCCACGGCGTGGCCACTGTGGTGTTGTACTGCTCGATCATGTAGTCGCGCAGCGCCGCGCGTTGCTCCGGGGGCACCTGGGCGAGCTGACGCTTGCCGACGATGCTCACCGCGCTCTCCGCGCCCATCACGGCGATGCGCGCCGTCGGCCAGGCCAGGCTGACATCGGCGCCGAGTTGCTTGCAGCCCATCACGGCGTAGCCGCCGCCGTAAGCCTTGCGGACCACGACGGTGACGATCGGGACGGTCGCCTCGATCACCGCGCGGAAGAATCGCCCGCCGCGCTTGATCACCCCGCTGCGCTCCTCCTCCACGCCGGGCAGCACGCCGGGGGTGTCCACGACGAAGATCAGCGGCAACCCGAAGACGTTGCACAACCGGATGAAATGGGTCGCCTTGTCCGAGCATTTGGCGTCGATCGCACCGCCGAGCACCAAGGGCTGGTTCGCGATCACCCCGACGCTGCGCCCGTCCACCCTGGCGAAGCCGGTGATCAGGTTCTGCGCGGTGGCCGCGCTGATCTCGTGGAAGTCGCCGTCGTCGAACAGGCGCAGCAGGATCTCGTGCATGTCGTAGCCCTGCCGATCGGAATCGGGAACGATGGAGTCCAGCTCCAGATCGTGCGGCGTGACCTGCGGCTCCAGCCCGGGATTGACGACCGGGCCCGGCTCCAGGCAACTCGACGGCAGATAGCTCAGGTAGGTCCTGGCCCAGTCGAAGGCGTCCTGCTCGGTGGCGGCGACGTGGTGGACGGTGCCGGTGGCCGCCTGCGCCTGCGCGCCGCCCAGCTCCTCCATGGTCACCTCTTCGCCGGTGACCTCCTTGATCACCTCGGGGCCGGTGACGAACATGTACGACTTCTCGGTCGCGATCAGGACGTCGGTGTTCACCGGTGCGTAGACCGAGCCCGCCGCACATTTGCCCAGCATGATCGATACCTGTGGCACGAAGCCCGACAGCCGTTCCTGGCGGCGGCTCATCAGCGCGTACCAGGCCAGCGAGGTGACCGCGTCTTGGATGCGGGCGCCGCCGGAGTCGTTGATCGCGACGACCGGGCAGGCGTTCGTGGTGGCGAAATCCAGTGCCGCGGCGACTTTGCGGCCGAACATCTCACCGACCGAGCCGCCGAAGACGGTCTGATCGTGCGCGATCACCACGACGGGTCTGCCCTCGATCCGGCCGCGGCCGGTGACCACGCCGTCGCCGTACATGGCTCCGGGGGTGCCCGGCTGGCGCACCAGCGCGCCGATCTCCACGAAACTTCCCGGGTCGAGGAGTGCGCGTACCCGCTCCCGCGCGCTGGGAATGCCCTTGCTCTTGCGCTTCGCGATGCCGTTCTCGCCTGCGGGCTCCTCGGCCAGCTCCAGGATCCCCCGCAGCTCGTCCAGCTTCTCTCGCGTACCGCTCATATGTGGTGTAGCCCTTCGAAACTCGTCGCGACACCGTACGGCAGCGCGGCGCTCGATGCTATCGGCGCCGCGATCCGCTGCACAGCGATTCGGAAGATCTGATGTGACAGCTCACAGGTTTGCCCCTGGGATCACTCGGTTCATAGCATGCGACGGCGGTGCCCGCTGCGACGACACGGACTGTGCGAGGTCCCAATCATGGCCGTGGGTGCCGATGAACCGTCCCCACAGCGCCGCGGGGGACTTCTCAGGGCGGTGCCCACGGATCTAGGGTGATCTCGACGCAGCGCCGGAAATGCGCGGACGGCGCTGCGTCACATACTTCGGGATCGGGCGAGTCCGCGAGGGCTCGGGGGCCGGAGCCGGAAATCATGGTGCCGCAGCAGGTCTGCCCGCGCCGGACGCCCTCGGCCGCAATCCGCTCGAAATGCTTGTGATCGTGCCCAATCGGCCGGGCGGCCGCTGATGACTTACCCGATTCGGCGGAACATATCTCGATTCCATCACGATCCGTCGCTAACCTTCGGAAGGCATGATGGGCAGGCAGCCGAGTACGAGTACCGAGACATTGACATCGAAACTCGTCGAACACCTCGCCGAGCGCGCCGGCCACGACGCGTCCGGCGATGTCGCGAGCACCGCGCGAAACTGTTTGGCGGCCGCCGTCGAACTGCTGGCGCCGCGTCCGGCACCCGCGGTGCCGCGACCCCCGGAGATCGCCGGTTTCGCCTCGCGCTGGGCGCGGGAGGGCATCGCTCTGGAAACGGTGCTCGGCGCGTATCACGACGAAATCCGCAACGGATTGGAATTCCTCGCCGACGCGGTCGCCGACGAGCGGACCGACGATTTTCTCGCGGGTGCGCGAATGGCGATCCACGTTCTGGAAATGGTGACCGTGGCGGCGTCGACCGCTTACGTGGACGAGCACCGCGCCGTCGCGCGGGAACATCAGACCGCCGCACAGACGCTGGTCTCCGCCTTGCTGAGCGGGCACGCGGTCGGCGAGCTCGCCAGGGCGACCGGCATCCCGATCGCGCGGTCGTACCAGGTCGTGGCGCTGGACATTCCGGCGCACCCGGACGAGCGAAGACCCGTCACGGGCACGGACGCGGCCCGGCGCAAACTCCGGCGCGTCCAGGCCGCGCTGGCCGATCCGCTCGGCTCGCGGGCGCTGTCGGTGCTGTCCGCCGCCGGCGGCACGGTGCTGGTGCCGGTCGACGACGTGCCCGCTCGTACCGGAACGTTCAGCGTGACCCCCGACGTGCTGGCCATCGTCGGTGAGGCCGCCGAGGTGCCGTTGACGGCCGCGGTGGCCACCGGGCGCACCGCGCGCATCCCCGAACTGGCCGGGCGCGCCCACGATCTGCTGGATCGGTTGCGGGCGGCGGGCGGGCCCCCGGGGCTGTATCGGGTTGTCGACGCGGGTGAGACCCCGGGTTGTGAATTGCCCCAGCCCGGTCATATGGCCATCGTCACCTCGCCCAACGATCACGTAATCGGCCGGACGGCCTGATATTTCGCCGGTATCGTCGAGAGTGCCCTGATATCGAGGGTGAGCAAAGGAGTGCGAGTGACCACCGCGTTGTCCGATCGCGATATTCTACGCGAACTCGAACCCACTGCCGAACGCCTGCTCAACGACCATCTGCGCAAGGCCAAGTCCTGGAATCCACACGATTACGTGCCGTGGGACGACGGGCGTAATTTCGCCGCTCTCGGCGGAATCGACTGGGAACCGGGGCAATCCGGACTTTCCGACGTCGCGCAGACGGCGATGATCACCAATCTGCTCACCGAGGACAACCTGCCGTCGTATCACCGGGAGATCTCGGACGCGTTTTCCCTGGACGGGGTGTGGGGCACCTGGGTGGGCCGGTGGACCGCCGAGGAGAACCGCCACGCCATCGTGCTGCGCGACTATCTGGTCGTGACCCGCGCGGTCGATCCGGTGCTGCTGGAGCAGGCCAGGATGGCGCATATGACCACCGGCTTCGCGAAACCCGAAACGGAGCAGGTCTTCCTGCGTTCGGTGGCCTACGTCACACTGCAAGAGCTGGCGACCAGGATCAGTCACCGGAATACCGGAGCGGCCTGCGAGGAACCGATCGCCGAGCGTATGCTGCAGCGTGTCGCCGCTGACGAGAACCTGCACATGATCTTCTACCGGAGCATCAGCGCCGCAGCCCTGGACCTCGTTCCGAACGAAGCGCTGCGCGCGATCACCACCGTGGTCACCCGCTTCCAGATGCCTGGAGTGTCCCAGCCGAACTTCCGGCGCAACGCGGTGCTGCTGGCCAAGCACGGCATTTACGATCTGCGCCAGCACCTGGATGTGGTCGTGCGCCCGGTGCTGCGCGCGTGGCACATCTTCGAGCGGACCGATCTGACCGGCGACGGCGAACGTGCGCGTGAGGAACTGCATGCCTACCTCGAGGACCTCGAGCTGAAGGCTCGACGGTTCGAGGAGCAGCGCGAGCGCGCGGCGGCCAGACAAGCGGAACGGGCTACCGCGGCAGGATGAGTTCGCGCGTACCGATCACCGCCGCGGCGATGGCCCTCATCGCCGCGGTCACCGCTGCGCCCGTGTTCGCCGATCCGATCCCGCTGACTCCGCCGCCTGCGGTCGACCCGGCCATGAACCGCACCGGGCTGCTGTCGATCGAAAAGGTCGCCGAGGGGCATGAACGGCTGTCGATCGCTTCCGCGGCGATGCGCAGGATCATCTCCGTCGACGTGCTGCGCGGCAGCGGCTCGGCGCCACGTCCGGTGCTGTATCTGCTCGACGGCGTGGACGGCGACGCCACGTCGGCGTGGCTGGGCAAGGGCGGAGCCGCCGAATTCTTCGCGGGCAAACCGGTCGACGTGGTGCTCACCGGCGGCGGCACCGGCAGCATGTACAGCGACTGGGTCCGCCACGACGCCACGCTGGGACTCAACCGCTGGGAGACGTTCCTCACCACTGAGCTTCCGCCCATCGTGGAATCGCTGCTGCGCACCGACGGACGCCGCGCCATCGCCGGGGTGTCGATGGGGGCGCAGGCGGCGATGATGCTCGCCCAGCGCCACCCCGGCTGGTATCGCGCCGTCGCGGGAATGAGCGGGTGCTATTCCACCGCTGACCCGCTCGGTCACGCGGTCACCACCATCACGGTCGCCTCGCGCGGTGGCAACGTCGACAATCTCTGGGGCCCGCCCTCCTCACCGGAATGGGCCGCGCACGACAGCCTGCTGCACGCGGAGAACCTGCGCGGCACCGCTGTCTATCTCTCGGCGGCCGCCGGGTTGCCGACCGGCGCCGACCTGGTGGCGATCGCGAACTCCCCGTCGGTCGCGGACGCGTTGCGCACGGCGGGCGGTGGCGCTGCGCTGGAGGCGGGTGCCCGTGCCTGCACGGAGCGGTTCGCCGCCCGCCTGTCCGAGCTGCGTATTCCCGCGACCGTGGAGTACACCGCGGCGGGCATGCACACCTGGCCGGATTTCCAGGCCCAGCTGCCGCGGGCCTGGCGGGTGCTGGCGGAGGCGCTCGGGGTGCCCGCCTCCCCGTGAACCCGCGCGGAATCAGCGCGGCGCGCCGGCGTTGACATCGGTATGACCTCGGCGCTGTCCTCTGTCCGGTTCTCCATCCTCGATCGTTCGCGCGTGCGGCGCGGTCAGAGCCACCCGGCCGCGCTGCGGGAGACCGTCGAGTTCGCCCGGCTCGCGCAGGAGTGGGGCTATCACCGCTTCTGGGTGTCCGAGCACCACAGCGTGCCCGGCGTGGCGGGTTCGGCGCCGACCGTGCTGGCGGCGGCCGCCGCGGCGGCGACTTCGCGGATCCGCATCGGCACCGGCGGCGTGATGTTGCCCAATCATCAGCCGCTGGTGGTCGCCGAACAGTTCGGCGTGCTGGAATCGCTGTATCCGGGACGCATCGACATGGGGTTGGGCCGCTCGGTGGGATTCACCGACGGCGTTCGGCGTGCGCTGGGGCACGACAGAAGCGACGCGGAGGACTTCGACGCCCGGCTCGCCGAACTCCTGGCGTACTTCACCGAGGGAAGGCAGGGTGTGCACGCCTGGCCCGCCGAGGGACTGCGGGTTCCGGCTTTCCTGCTGGCGACCGGCTCCGGCGCCGAACGCGCGGCCCGCTTCGGGCTGCCGTTGGTGATCGCCCCGGTCGGCGGCGAGGATCGCATGGTCGAGGCGATCGAGCGCTATCGCGCCGAATTCCGCCCCGCCCTGGCGGGCGCCGAACCCTACGTGATCGTCTCCGGCTCGATCGTCATCGCCGACACCACCGCGCAGGCCCACCGGCTGCTGCTGCCGGAGGCGTGGTCCGCTGCGTTCGCACGCACCCGGGGCGAGTTCCCGCCGCTGCTGCCGCCCGCCGAGATCGAGGCGCGGACGATGACCGATCGGGAGCGCCGGATCGTCGACGAGGGCCTGCGCGGCCACCTGTACGGCACCGAGGACGAAGTCGCCGACCACCTGGAGCGGCTGGTGAGCAGGACGGGCGCGGACGAGATCCTCGTGCACACCAGCACTTACGATCGTGCCGCGCGGCTGGATTCGCACCGCCGCCTGGCGCTGCTCACCGGTCTGTCGCGGAGCAGCGCAGACGTCTGCGATCGCGCAGATGCGCGATCCGGCCGGGCCGCCTGATCCCTATACCGCTTACGGGAAGAGCACTTCGGCGGCGGCGTAGCCGAACAGTCCGCGTCCCTCGGCGCGTGCGTCGACCGCGATGGTCGCCCGCCGTCTGCGCGGATCGATCGAGGTGACCCGGCCGAGGAATTGGATCGTGCCCGTCCCCAACGACGGTATGCGCAGGTGATGGGAGTTGTGCGCGAACTGCGCGCGGAAACGGGTGATCGCCGCGGGGTCACCGAGCCAGGAGGTCAGGAACGAGGTGGCCAGGCCGAGTTTCAACATCCCCGGCGCGACCACGGTCGGCAGGCCGCTGGCGACGGCGACCCGTTCGTCGAACAGCACCGGATTGGACTCGCCGGTCACACCCGCGTAGTTGACCAGATCCCCACGTGACAGGCGCATGGTGCGAACGGGCAGTTCGGTGCCCACCGTCAGGTCGGTCAAATCCACGCGTGGCCGCGGTATCCGGCCCGAGGGGCTCGGAGTGAGATAGTCCGCCGCGGCCGGGACGACGGCACTGCCCCGGGTCGATGCTTCGGGGTTGCGATGCCCCATGACGACTTTGCCCACGGCATCGGCCAACCCCCGATCGCGCTCGCCGGCCCGCGCGAGCAGTGCGCTGGAGCCGGTCTGCACTACGGTGCCGTGCTGGTCGATCAGCACGCTCTTGATCGCGAGGACGTCGTAGTCGCCGAAGTGCCGGAACGATTCGAAATAGATGTCGCAGGTCAGGCGGTCACCGGCCATCAACGGCCTGCCGAAGTCGAAGACCTGGTCCGCGTGCAGAATCCGGGTCGGGTCGTAGCCGGTGATCAGCGTGTCCAGAATTTCGCGATGCACCCTGGTGAGAATTATCGAACTGAATGTCGCGGGGGCGATGAGTCCGGGAAAGCCGAGTTCGGCCGCGGCGGCCTCACTCCGATGCGCTGGATGGGAATCCTGGACGGCGCGGGCGAATTCACGGATCTTTTCCCGTTCCACCTCGTAGCGAAGAGTGGAACGGTAACGATGGTCGACCAGTGACATCGCCTGTTCGGCCGGATTCACCGCGGTCTCGTGCATGGTTGCTCCTGTATTGCGAAACGGTGTATGACGGCAGGCTCTCGTCACGAGAGCGGACCGAACCGCCAGAGTCCGGATGGCACCTGCTCGGGGGTCACGGTGCCGACGACGTCCACCCCGGCGTCATGAAATGTGCCCACCGCACGGTCCATGTGGTCGGCCGAGGTGATCACCACCGCGTCGCGGGCTCCGATCGCGCGCATGATCGTGGCCGAGCGCACGGCGTTCTGCGCGGTCGTGTCGGCCTCCGGTTCGAGGTTGATCCGCGCGTTCGGGATGCCGCGGGCGATCAGCCAGTCGGCCATCGCCCGCGCCTCGGTGACGCCGTTGCAGGCGTTGCCGCCGGTCACGATGATCGGTGAGAAGGGCGCCAGCAGGGCCTGCACGTATCCGGCGTGCAGACGATCGATGAGCTCCAGTCGCATGCCGCCGTCGGGCAGCAGTCCGTAGCCGAGCACGATGATGGCGGTGACCGGTCCGCGCACCGTCGGCGTCGGCGCGGGGACGAGGGTGAACGGTGCGGTGATCGCCGGTTGCGCGTCGGCGGAGCCCGACCCGTCCGCTGCCGCGTGCGGGGGGTTGGTCGTCAGCGCGGCGGTGACCGCGAGCGCGCCCAGCACGGTGCGGGCGAGGGTAGCCATGGTGGCGGACACGGGATCTCCAAGCGGTTAGCCATCGGATGGCCACCGATGGCTGGGAACAGCGTCCATCCATGATGCGGCTATCGGCCGTTGCGGAACCGTAATTGCTTGGTGATCTGGATATTTCACCGTTCGGGTGCTGCTTCCTTGTGCCAGGCGACCTGTTCGACGAATTCCGGAATTGCGCTTCTGCGCGTGCTTTGTGCCGTCTCCCTAGTCGTGCTCGAACGGATTCGTGAGGTCTCCAGATCCCGCTGTTCCGCGTAGGCGGCCACGTTTTCCGGTTCTAGCGTTGGCGCAGCTTCGGTGCCGTCTACCAGCGAAAACGGCGCCGGTCGTCGAACACTGTGGTTCCGCAGAGAGGCAAATCATGAAACGAAGTACCTACGGGCGATCGTCCCTGGCGGCGGTGCTGCTGAGCGTGTCGGTGCTCGCCGTCGGTGCGACCGGCGCGAACGCGGCGCCGGAGGCTCAGCCCACCGAACAGCAGTTGGCCGACTACATCGCGGCCGGCCGCACCGCGGCGCCGGTGGCGGATTCGGGCAGTGCGGGCACCGGATCGGCGTGCACCTCGGGCAGCGGCGCGGGGTCGGGCAACGGTTCGGGCGACTGCTACGGCGGATCGGGCAGCAGCTCGGGATCTTCCGGCGGCTACGCCAGCGACACCGTGGGTTACGGACCGCCGATGACCTCGTGGCTGGCCGCGTTCGGCTACGGATTGACCCATCCGGACGTCGCGCCACCGGGCGCCAACGACTGGAGCTGCAAGCCCACCGCCGAACACCCCCGCCCTGTGGTGCTGGTGCACGGCACCTGGATGAACGCCTACAACGGCTTCGCCTTCATGGGCCAGCCCATCAAGGACGCGGGCTTCTGCACCTTCACCTTCAACTACGGCCGGTCCAACCTGCTCGAGGGCGGTGGTCTCGGATCCGTGCTGCCCGGGGTGATGGGCACCGGATACATCCAGGACTCGGCCAAGCAACTGGCCACGTTCGTCGACCGGGTGCTGGCCGCGACCGGGGCGTCGGAGGTGGACCTCGTCGCGCATTCGCAGGGCGGGTCGATGTCGAACTGGTACACCAAGTTCGAAGGCGGCGCGGCCAAGGTGAAGAATCTGATCACCTACGGCGCCACGCATCACGGCACCAGCCTGGACGGCATCGGTGCGCTGGGCCGGGCGATCAACAACTTCGGCATCGACATCCTCGGCTTCATCGAGATCTTCGTGGGCCACGCGGGTATCCAGCAGACGATCGGCTCGGACTTCGTCAACAAGCTGAACGAGAACGGTGACACTGTCTCCGGGGTCGACTACACCGTCGTCGGCACGCGCTACGACGAAATCACCAATCCCTACGACCTGACCTTCCTGAAGGCGGCGCCCGGCGTCACGGTCCAGAACATCACGCTGCAGGACGGATGCGAACAGGACGTATCCGATCACCTCACGGTGATGTACTCACCGCGAGCGCTGTCCATCGCGTTGCGCGCGCTGGACCCGGCCGGCCACCCGAATCTGGAGTGCACCTTCAACCCGTGGTTGCTCGGCGGCGGAGGCTCGCTGTGACCACCGGATGACCTGTTCCCGTCGCGCGGCGTGGCTTGTGCCCCGACTCCGCCCGCGCGAGGGGAACACCGGCCGCCACGCGTTTCTGCTCACCGGACGGGATCCCTCAACCCGCCTCTGTCCGGCGCGCACGTCCCCGGCGCGCGGCGGTATGCCCACCGAGCGGCCCTCGCACCCGCTGCTCGGTGGGCATCGGGGCGTCGCGTGCACTATCACCGAGAGCCCGTCCACCGAGGTCTACGACGACCCCACCACCGAACTCTGTGGCAAAGAATCGTCGACGGTGGCGGCGGGCATCGAAATGCCGGGTTGCACGCAGTGGAATGAAGGGTTTCCAGACGATTACGCCGACCGGTGCGCACCGCCACGTGCCGGTCAGGTCCGGGGTTGGATCCCCCCGAGTCCCGGTTCCGTCCGACAGCAGCGAGCGAACCTCGGGTCCGGCAGGGGTAGCACAGCAACGAATTTCACACCGGCCGCCGGACCGGTACGGCGATACGCTATGCCGGAGATCATTCGGCATGCGATCGGTTCGAGCAGGAGTTACGGCGGTGGACAAGCCTCACCTGACGGTGGAGACCTCGACTACCCACAGTGTCGAGCCGGGCGAACGCGCGGACTACTGGGCGGAACTCATCACCTCCTACCACCGGCGTATGGCATACGAATTCCCTGACGGAAGCGACTTCACCGGGCGTACGAAGCGGTGTCGCACCAGCAAGTTCCAGCTGGTGGGCTGGAAGTCCGACGGCGTGACCTACGTCCGGACGCCCAACCACGTACGCAGCGACAGCGACGACGATCTCCGGCTCCTGCTCACCTTCGCCGGTCGTACGGAGCTCTGGGACGACGGCGGCCGAGCGCATCTGCCGCATCGCACCGGTTGTCTGCTCACCCTCGATCGGCCGTTCGGCTTCCAGCAAGGGCAGGGCACGAGCGGTGTGCTGATGACCATCCCGCGAGACGAGATCGAGCATCGCCTCGGCATGGACGATTCCCTGCTCGCGCGACCGATGGACCTGAGCTCGGGGCTGGGGCGGGTGGCGACCGATATGCTCACCGGACTGCTCGAAGAGAGCGATGCGCTCGACGGATATCAGTTCGACGCAGCGTCCTCTCATATCGTGGATCTGCTCTGCCTCCATGTCCGTGCTCGGCGGACGACGAGCATCGACCACCTCGACAAACTGGACGCGGCGATACGGCACTACGTCCGATCGCACGCCACAGATCCAGACCTGTCCAGCGCTACGATCGCGCACTCGCTCGGCTGGTCGAGCAGACAGATCCAGCTCGCCCTGCAGCGTTCCGGAACCACACCGCGAGAATTGATCCGAGAAGAACGCCTGCAACTGGCACACCGGCGGCTGAGCGACCCCTCATCTCGTGACCAGAGCATCGCCTCGATAGCAGGCGGGCTGGGTTTCGGTTCGGCCAGCGCGTTCAGCACCATATTCCGGCGGCGCTTCGGAGCCAGCCCCCGCGATGTTCGCCACTCGGCACTGCCTGACCGTGACCGCTGACGGCAGGTGAGATCGGCATCGAGCGGCGCATTATAACGCCGGTCACTGCGGGTCGATCCGCGCGAGATACTCACGGCGGCAACGGGTCGGATCGACTCCCCGGCTGCTCGATCGGCACGACCCCGTCGGCTCTACGAGGTCGAGCCGGTACGCGCGGCGGGCACCGTACTCGTCGCGCCGTCCCGGAGCCTGCGCAGCGTATCGACGAGACTCTGCGCGCCGGAGCAACCTCTGTTCGCGCCGGAGCAACTGACGCCGGACAGCGACGACTACCGTCCGCATTGCCCACCGAGAGGGCGGCGTACCCCACGTGGATCGCAAGGAGGATCAGGTGCGCACAGCTATGGCCACGACCTTCGAGAAGGTCCGATGAATCGCGTTCGCGCAGTGCACGTTCCCGTCGACTCGAAGCGGTGCATGCGTTGACCATCGCAGTACTCGACAGACGAAAGCCGGCATCGTTCCCCGCAGAAGTATGGATCGTCTCGGTTACCACCTTTCTCAGTCGTTCGGTGGGATTTCTTGCGCTGTACTCCACGGTGTTCTACAAATCGGTCGGGCTGAGTGCCGCCGCTCTGTCGCTCGCCTTATTCGCGGCCGGGTTCGCCGGCGTGCTCGGGTCACTGGCCGGCGGGTGGTTGGCCACCCGGTTCGGGTCGACCGACGTACTGATCGCCGGATCCGTACTCAATGTTCCGCTCTTGTTTCTGCTCGGACTGGTCTCGACGGAGCCCGTCTGGGCGATCGTGTCGGCATCGCTGAGCGTTGCGGTGACACAGTCGTTCGCCGGGCCCGCGGCGGCCTTGGTGACCGGCTCCGGCTATCAGGGCAACACCGTGACCGTGGTCGCCTTCCACCGGATATTTCTCAGCAGTGGCGTCACGGTTGCTCCGATCCTTGTCGCGGTAGTCGGCGAAGACAACTTCTCCACGCTGTTCTTCCTGTCGTCGCTCGGTTCACTGCTGACTGCGGTGTTGCTGCTGAGTGAACGCGCCAGGCTGCGGGCGGCGGACAAGCGCGCGCAGTCGCGGGATCGTGCGACGGAATGCGATGCGGACTCCGCGGCGGATACCGCACACGACGCCTTCCGGGCGGCGCGACTGTGGGCGGTTGTCGGAGTGTTCGGAACGGCCATGGCGGTCTACGTCCAGAGCATGAGTGGAACACCACTATCGCTCGACCGGATATCCGGTGGGGGGCAACTGTACGGCGTTCTCATCGCCGTGAATTCGATCTTCATCATCGCTTTCGAGTTGCCGCTCAGCTTCATGACGTCCAAGCTCCGGTGGAACTACGCGCTCGGGCTCGGAATATTCGTCACGGGGCTCGGACTCGCGATCTGTGGGCTCGGAACGAGCTGGACGGTATGCATTTTCGGGTTCGTACTGTTCTCCCTCGGAGAGGCGATCTTCATTCCGCAGGCGAGCGCGGCGATAGCAAAGCTCGCCTCTCCCTCGGAAAACCCGAGGTATCAGGGGTATCTGTCGGCAGCGCAGTCGATCGGGTTCGCGGTCGGGCCCGGGATCGGCGCCTTCGGCGTCCTGCACGATCTCTCGCTGTACTGGGCGCTGGTCGTCCAGATCTCATTTGTCACGGGGGCGGTAGCGGTAGTAGCGGGGGTAAACAAGAACAGGAGTCCGGACCGTGTCGGATAAGTCGGTCTTGATCGTCGATCCAGTGAGCTCGGGAACGCTGTACCCGCCCCTGCTCGAAGAATATGGAATCGACACGATTCTGCTGGATACCGACCAGGCGCTGGTGTCGGGGTTTCGCACCGTGCCGACGCCGGGAGCTTTGAATTTCGAAGCGGACTTCGGATCGAATTACCAGCTGCTCGTCCAGATGTGTCTGGAGCGTTCGGTGAAATACGTGATCGCCGGGTCGGAGCCGGGCGTCGAGCTGTGCGATCGTCTGCGCGCGGATCTTCCGGATTGCCCCGGCAACGATACGACTGTGCCGATGCGGCGCTGGGACAAGCAGCGCATGTTCGAAGCGATGGAGGCGGCCGGCGTTCCTTGTCTGACGACACGATCTGTCGAAGCGCACCGGAACACTATCCCCCCCGAGGCGATCACGGAATTGCGCGGCGGCCGGAAGCTGGTGGTGAAACCGGCCCGGGGGGCTGCCTCCGTGGATGTTCGATTGGTGGAGACTCCGGACCAATTGGCTGCCGCCGTGTCCGCGATCATTGACAAGGCCGGACTTTTCGGGGCCGGCTCGGCCGCTCTGATCCAGGAAATGTATCCCGCGCCCAGAGTCGAATACGCCGTGGATACCTTCTCCACTCCGGACGGCCACGAACTTCTCTGTGTCAGTGTGTACGACAAGTGGGTCTCGGCTTCCGGCGACTTCGTCTACGAGCGAGGCAGGTGGCTCGCGGGCGATGACCCGGTGGTGGGTGAGCTGACGGAATACGCGTGGCGCGTGCTCGACGCCCTGGGCGTGCGTATCGGCCCCGCGCACATGGAGATCATGTCCGGTGCGCTCGGCCCTCGCCTGATCGATTTCGGCGCACGAGCGCATGGGATCGGCCACCCACGGCAGACCTATCTGCTCACCGGGAACTCCCAGATCCATCGCGAATGCGAGTACATCGCGGAACTGTTCGGGATCCGCCCCTCCGAACCGGAGCGAAATGCCGGCTACGCCCTGTCCCAGCGCGGCGCGCTCGTGCTCTTCAGTATCGATCACCAGGCCCGGTACCTGGGTGGGGCAGAAGAACTCCAAGGACTTCCCGGCGTGCTGGAGGTTCGCATCGCGGCCGAGCCGGGCAAGACATACCCGGCTACCAGGTCCATGATGGATTCGGTGGCCCTGGGACTCGCCTTCGTCGTCGGTGACGACATGGACGAACTGGATTTCAGGTGCGCCGAGGTCCGCAAGCGAGCCCGAGACTTCTTCACGGCGGCCCGATAAGGGCCAGGTACGCATCACCGGGACTCGGAATGGTGGTACCGGATACCGCTGGCAATTCGGGCCGGGTCGTGTAGGACGGTTCCATCATCGCGCCGTCTCATCGGATCGCTGTGGAGATGATGTCGTCGGCGAGGGGTGCGACCGCGGTGATGATCACGCCAGCGTGTCGTCGGCGGTGACCAGGTGGACTATGCGGCGCAACACAGCATCAACGGGCATTCCTGGTACCCAGCTACTACGCCACCTCCTGCCACCGGCCATCACTGCCCCATCGTCCACCGATACATCGAGCAGCTACGACGATCACCCGCCGGCCAGGGAGGTCGCAGCCCGAGTTCGGGGCGGCCATACCTAGTACGGGCGCGCCGGCTACCGATGTGTCTTTTCTACCTATCCCGCAATCCTCGGTTTGTCGGTGGTCAGCGGCTACGCCCAGCGGGATCGAGGGGTTCTCGCCGGGTGTGGTCGCGAACCGCACCGCGGAACGCGCGGTGATAACGGCGTAAAACCCGGTCGGCGGTCCACCGCCGGGTTCGGACGTTCGAAGGCCGGCCTCCGCGCTCGAGGGAGATCGGTAGAAAGGGTTGCCGTCGGCCGATTCGGACACTTGTCTGAACCGGCCGACACGAACAGAAATGGTGTCTGCGATGACCGACGTACTGCCCCTTGCCTACGGGTATATGCGCGACGATCTGCTCGGCGAACGCGACGCGGCAGAAGACACATTACGATCTGCCGCGACCGCGCTCGGCTACGAGCTGGGAACGGTGTTCCATGAGCCAGGGTGCGGGAGCGAGGGGCTTCCACCCGCGTTCGTCGATCTACTCACGGAATGTCGGCGGGCTGCCGCGGAGGCGGTGATCACACCGCACGGCCATCTGTCGGAGACAGTATCCCGAACCGTCCTGCAGACGGCCCTGGTAGCGCGTTGCGAGTTGGTCGTGCACGAGGTCGGCTCCTGATGCCGAACAGACCCGACACTATCCTCCGCACCTCTTCAGCCGGCTCGAACTGCCTGTCGCCCGCGGCGGCCGCAGCACCGAAGCCCACCCCCGCGGCACCTCCGAAAGCCACGCAGCGCTCGTACCCCGAATCCACACCGTTGGATTCCGGTCCGGACTCGAGCAGGCAACTGACCCCGGCCGATTGGAGAGCAGTGGCCGGTTGGCTCGATCCCGGCCGCACTCCGCTCAAGGGTCGGATGGGTTCGGAGTGACCAGCTCCGCGCGCTTCTGTATCACCGTTCGATGGTGTTGAAGATCGAAATACGAAGGTAAGCAGGTCGCAGAGATGGCAATGGCCGAGTCGGGGGTTTCACCGGTGTCGGGTGCGGTCCGGCCGGTCGGTCATGCTGTGGCGATGCTGCGAGATCCGCTGGCATTCCTGTCATCTCTGGCCGATGCCGGCGATGAACTCGTGAAGATACGGATCGGTCCTGGGGCCGCGGTCGTGGTGTGTGACCCGGACCTTGTCGATCGAGTCCTTCGTGACGATCGCACTTTCGACAAAGGTGGCCCGCTGTTCGACATAGCGCGGAAAGTGGTGGGTGACAACGTGATAACCTGCCCGCACAGTATGCATCGTCGGCAGCGACATTTGATCCAGCCGACGTTCAGCCGCTCACGGCTCGCAAACTACGGCCGAGCGATGACGGCCGAGGCCGATGCTATGACCGCCGCTTGGAGCGATGGTCAGGTCGTGGATATGTTGGCCGAGACATCGCGCCTGGCTACACAAACTGTGATGGCGACTATGTTCTCCGGCGCGCTCGCACCGCACGTCCGCGATCGAGCATTGGACGATGTCACGGTCATCGTCAACGGGTTGTACCGGCAGATGCTGTCGCCGCCGCTGCTGAATCGGCTACCGACTCCCGGGAATCGCCGGTATGGGCGAGCGCACGCAAGTCTCCGCGAGTTGATGAGGACAATTGTCGCTGAACGGCGGATCGATGGCACCGACCATGGGGACCTGGTTTCGGCGATGCTCGCGGCCCGAGTCCCCACCGAGACGAACACAACTGTCGGCATGACCGACAGCCAGATCTGCGATCAGCTCATGTCCTTCTTCATCGCCGGATCAGAGACCACCGCGAGCGCGCTGGCCTGGGCCTTACATCTACTCGTGGCCCATCCCGAGATCGAGGAACGTCTGCACCAGGAAACGGACCAGGTTCTCCACGGGGCTCCGGCCCGCTACCAGGACCTGCCCGACCTGCCGCTGACGGGACACATCATCACCGAAGCGTTGCGGCTCTATCCGCCCGGCTGGTTGTTCACCAGAACGGTCACCGCCGATACCCGACTGGGCAGCTACGACCTACCCGCCGGAACCTCTCTGGTCTACAGCCCTTATCTCCTGCACCGGCGCGACGATCTCTATCAGCACCCGAATCGCTTCGATCCCGACCGATGGGACACCACACAACCGCCGATCGGACGGAAGGCGTTCATGGCATTCGGTGCCGGCCCGCGGCGATGCGTCGGCGAGGCCTTCGCTATCACCGAACTGTCACTGGCACTGGCCACGATCGCTAGCCGGTGGCGAATTCGCGATCGAGTCGGCAAACGGGTCCGTCCTGCGGTGGCGATGGCCCTGCGCCCCCGCGAACTGCGGATACGCATCCATTCAGCCAGTCGGGGCGTTGCTCTGCCGTCTGCAGGAGGTCACCGATGACGATCCCCGGACAGCCTGCTCTGCCGGGGATCTTCTGCCCAATCGAATCGAACGTCCATCCTGCAGTCGACACGATCGAGAACCGGTCGATCGATTGGTTGACGGCCGGCACGTTCCTCGATGATCACCACCAGGGGCGCGCACTGGTCGCGACCAGATCGGCCGAATTCATGGCAAGGATGGCACCTCATGGCTGCGTTGATCGACTGCAGATCGCTTCGGATTGGGCCTATTGGGGGTTCGCATTCGACGATCGCTTCGACCATGGCCCGCTGTCGAAGGATCTCGGAGGGTTCGTGTCCTATGCCAACAAGATCGTACGCGTGCTGGAGGCGCCCGGATCGGATCTGGTGGAGGCAGATCCGCTGGTGCGCGGGCTCATCGATATCTCGGCACGGTTCGCCGATTGTGTGACACCGGTTCAGCATCGTCGATGGACTCAGGCCCACCGTGCCTGGCTGTTCGGGGTCTGCGCCGAGATGAGTACGACCACGACGCCGAGCGTCGATGAGTACCTCGCCATCCGGATCAACAACGCGGCAGGCGAGATCGTCACCGTCATCACAGAACTGGTGAACGAGTACGAACCTCCCGCGGCGGAGTTGGAGCTGCCTCGCGTTCGAGCGCTGACCGAGATGACACGTGTGCTTGCGGCACTGGACAACGACTTACACTCCCACCCCAAGACAGTGGCTTTGAACGAAAGCAACCAATACAATCTGCTGACGGTAATCGCCGCGCGCCATGCCTGCGGACCGGACGAGACCATCGCACGAGCCGTGCGGTTGCGCGACCGGATCATGTGCCGGTTCCTCCTCGCCGGAGCGCAGACCAGCGGGCTGAGCAGAGACACCCGTCACTATCTCCACGGTCTGCGGCACGTGATCCGCGGCAACCTCGATTGGGCACTCGACGTGGAACGGTACAAAGTCGACGGTCGAACCGTGGCCGACCGTTTCACCATCAACGACTCGCCTACCGACTCATCACCCGATGCCCCGGGACTCTCGTCGATCAACTGGTGGTGGCAGGTATGACGCGATGCGACAGCGCTCTTCGCGAGGGAGATCAACCCGTCGCGAATCACGCTGTGTGGCCGCCGGATTCGGTGGTTTCCGATGGCTTCGCCACCGGCGTGACGCCGGTTCGCCGGGTCAGAGACGAGGATTCGAACGGCCGCGCTGCGGCCTGCGCGCGGCTTCGGCGCTCACGTGTGCCTGTCGATCGGCAGGTACGAAAGAGCGGATAGCTGCTCGGGAGCCGATCATCAATTTGTTGAGTACGGCGGCCATTTGCGCGTCGACAGTTTTGAAGGAGCTGCCGCGTCGGGCAGCGATGGCCGTGTTGGTCCACCCCGCCGCGGCGAGTACGGCGACCTCCTGCTCGGCCTCCGACAGCTGCTGCCAAGGTGAGGGGCGGCTGCGCCGGACCGGATGTTCGACGGGCAGCCTGTCCATGGACAGTTTTCCCAGTGCCAGCTGCGCCACTTCGCCCAACTCCGGCCGCAACAGCGCACCCTCTCGTTCGGCCTCCGCGAAGGCGTTGTCGCCTAATACTCTTCGGGCGGTGTCTGCGGCGAATTCGGTCTCGGTGGCGAACGGGCCGAGGTGGGCGATATCCACGCCGAGCCCCTCACGAAGCGTGGCCCCGCCGCCGAGCAGGCGTGCGATATCGCGCGCCTGGGCCGTCACGGCTGCGGAGAGTTCACCGCCGACGGCGCCGACCATGCGGGCCAGGGTCCATGCCAGCATGTGCACGGCCCATACCGCGCCCCACCGGTCGCGCATCGCGAGCTGATCCGACAATGTCGCGCGCCCCACGGCAAGCGCCTCTTCCATGTCGCCGTGCTTACTCGACGCGATCACCCATGCCAGCTTTGCCCAGCAGATCGCCCATTGGGCACCGGAACGCTCGGCATTGTCGAGGTGGACGCGGCAGGTTTCCAGCGCTTGTTCGGCTGTGCCGAAGAACGCGGCGGCCAGCGCTTCGAACATTTCGCTCATCGCGGCACCGCCCTCGTCCCCCTCGGCGGTGAAACGCGCCCGCGCCCGGGCCAGGACGTTGATCGCCCGCGTATCGCAGCGGATCAGCATCAGCTCGGCACCTCGGGCGAATTCGACCGCAGCGGGGAGCCCGAGGTCCACGTCGGGTTCCTCGCGCCAGCGCGATCGGTCTGCGGCGCCGGGCACGCAGCGGGCGACGCATTCGTCGAGCAGGTGTTCGGCATCTTGGTGCACCCCCTGGCACATGCTGATCCAGGCGATCAGTGACATCGCCACGACCTGCAGCGGTACCGGCTCTGGATCGAGGTCCCGGGTTGCCGCGAGCGCGCGCTCGGCCCACCGGCGCGGTTCCCGTAGTGAGCCGGTCAAGAACGGGATGCGCAAGGCGATCAGCCCGGCGGCGATCTCGAGTCCGACCGCCGCCTCGCCCGGCGTGGCGATACTGCTCTCCATGGCCGACAGCAGGTTGTCCCAGGCCACTCGCGCCCAATCGAGCAGCGCCTGCTCGTCGGGCCCGAACCAACCGGCACGGGCCGCGGCGACCTTGTCGCGGTAGTAGCGGCGGTGCCTGCGCGCCAGCCGGTCGGCTTCCGCACCGTGGTCCCGCAGGCGTTGCTGGGCGAAGAGCCGAATGGTTTCGGCCATCGAATAACGCACCGTGGTCTCGGTCAAGTGGATCGACACCAGGGACTGATCCACCAACCGCACCAGCAGGCCTTCGATCTCGGCCCGGGCCAGTCCGTCCTCACGGCCGGGGTCGTCGTCGGCGCAGACCGCTTCGATGGCTTCCAGTTCGGCGCCGACATCCTGTCCGGCCGCGTCGGGGCTGTCGCTGCCCATGTCGTACCCGGCCGCGAACACCGACAGGCGGTCGAACAGCAGCCGTTCCTTGTCCCGGCAGAGATCGTAGGACCAAGCGATGACATCGCGGATGCCCCGATGCCGGACGTCCGCTCCGACTCTGGGTCCGTTCTGCCACTGCAATCGCCGGTCGCCCGCCTCACCGCTGAGATCACGCAGAATCATCGGCAGCGGCTGACGTGACAGTCGTGCGGCCGCCAGCCGGATATAGAGCGGGTGATTGTGTACATGCAGGCAGATCGCGGCGGCCAGGTCGCCTTCCTCCTCGGCGAGGGTATGCCCGACGAGATCCGCGCGGGCGCGGAACAAGGCCAGCGCCTGCTCATGCGACAGCGCGGGCACCGGCACCAACTGTTCGTCGACCCACCCGATCGCCTCGCGGCTGGTGGCCAGCACGGTGAGCCCGGGTACCGCGTCGAGTAGGCCGGCTATCACTGCGCCCGCACCGTCGAGCACATGTTCGCAGTTGTCCATGACCAGGATCGTCTGCATATTCCGCCCGGCTGCGTCGCGGCGGCGCAGCGTGTCCAGTACCGCGTCCCATGCCGACCTTCCGGAGAAGTCGGCCTCGATCACCGAGCCCGCGATCTGTTCCTCCACCGCTGTCGCCTTCGCGCCCCGAGGCAGTACCGCCAGCCGTACCCAGTGCACCGGGACGCGCCGCGCCCGTTGGAAGCGCTGCACAGCCTCGGTTGCCAAACGGGTCTTTCCGATGCCACCCGCACCGATCAATGTCACCAGGCGAGTACTGCCCAGCAACGCCATCCCGATTCTTTCCAGCTCCCGATCCCGGCCCACGAAATCGTTGGCAGCCGCGGGCGGCAATCCACTGACAGAAGTTCGGCCTGCCGACACACAGGCAGCCTAGCGGAACAAGTTCTCCGGAACCCCGCCTCCGGAACCTACGCTCTGTGGCCGCCGTGCAGGCCGGGTCGAAGTCTCGGACTCGCTTGCGGACTTCAGCGCACCAGAAATCCAGTTCCTCCATGTCGTCATGGTGGGGGCATGGGCTGGATCGAATTCACCCGTTGTCCGTGCCGCCGGACATCGCTGACAACTCGGGCCGGGTCGTGTCGGACGGTTCCATCATCGCGCCGTCCTATCGGATCGCTGTGGAGACGATGTCGTCGGCGAGGGGTGCGACCGCGGCGATGATCTCGGCCGTGAGAGCCGGTTGTGTCCCAGCCGCGTGGAGAGCCTGCGTCAGATGTTCGGCGACCCGGTCGAAGTGGTGCCGGGTTATGCCTCGGCCTTGGTGGACCTGCTTCATTCGTGGACCGGTGTATGGCACCGGTCCTCCCAACGCGGCGGCGAAGAACTCGACTTGGCGGCCCTTCACTCTCGGCATATCGACGCCGGTGAAGAACGGCGCCAGTTCATCGTCGGCCAGGATGCGGGCATAGAGGTCTTCTACGACGATCTCGAGGGCGGCGTGGCCCCCGACTCGCTCGTATACGGTGCCGTCGCAGGACGTGTCCGATGTTGTATCCACGGTGGCTCCTCGGATTGCGGTCGATCAGATGTTCGGTCGGAGTTGGATTCTCGAGAATTCATGGTTCCTTCCGAAAGCATGTGGTGGTCCGGCGCGTTCGGGCACAGCTGTCGGCGTGTATTTCGCGGCCTCTCTCGCCGCGCGGGCCTTTCGGGCCGCAAGCTGGTCATGGCATCGCCGACGCAGTGATCATATGAGACTGAGCGCAAACTTGTGTGCCTATTATTGCACTTCATCACTAGTTATAAAATGGGAATAGCTATTCACATAATACCCTCCAGCCGGGCCGGCAACGGCAGCGGGCGATGTCGCCAACATCTGGGTCGACTGCACGTCGAGGGTCCGGTTCGACCGCGGTATCTCGGTCGATGCGGTCGGCGAACGCGCTGGGCGCCCGCCGGTGGGCGCCCAGCCCGGCACGCGTGACCATTCAGGTGTACTCACCTGTGAGATCGGGGAGGGCGGCCGCGTGCGTGAGGTCAGCGCGGGGGAGCTGCCATATCGACCGGGTGGTCGCCATTGGACAGTGCGGTGACCACGCACGTGCCCAATGTTCCCCTGCGGTCGTAGAGGGTCGCGGTACCGATCGAGATGCCCTCGGCGGTCACGGCGTCCTCGGCGCGCAGGCCGAGTTCACAGTCGACAGGTGGGCGCGACAAGGTCATGGTCACGTCGGCGTTGATGTAACCGACACCGCGAGAACCCCAGTGGCACACCTGGTTGGTGAAATCGGCGACCATGGCGGCGTGCTGGAACGGGCTCAGCGGCTCCCCTGCGACGAGCGGCAGCACGACCGCCACCCAGCAGATCTTGCGGTCATCGTTCTGATGGTCGGCGCCATCGCGGTGCCAGCCGCTGTCGCCGCTGCGGAACAACGGCATGTCACCGACCCTCATGGCTCCCTCCGGCGGCACCGGCAGGTGGTGACCGGCGCTCCACACCCGTCCCGGCGGTGGGGCGCCGGGGCTCAGGAACAGCGCGGTGGCGCGGGCACGCACCTGATCGTCCTGCACGATCGCCGCGTCGGCCACCGTGATTCGCCTTCCTCGGCGCACCGTTTCGCTACGAACCGTGATCGGCCGGTCCAGCACCGGCCGGAACAAATCCACGGTCAAACGGGCGGGAACGAATCCGTCCGGACAGCGCGTCTCCAGTTCCCGCGCCAGCAATCCGGACACCGGCGGGCCGCCCAGGTGATCGCTGTTCCACACGCTTCGTGTGATCTTCTCGGCGACCACGACGTCACCGTGACGGGTGAAGAAGCCGACCACGAACCACCTCCGAGAACCAGATTCTCATGCTAGCGGTGCAGGTGGATGGTCGATGTCACCGGGTGCGGTGTCCGCGGCCGACGGGAGGCGATGCCGTCACGGCAATCTGATTACCAGCACATTCATTTCGACGATCGGCCGGTAGGGGTCGATGTCGTCGAGCCGACTCCCGAGCACGACGAAGTCGGGTGTCGATTGTCTTGCTGCCCAGAGCAGATCGAGCGGATCGAGCGGCTTGTCGCGAGTAGGTTCGCCGTGTGGAAATCGTACCCGTGTCGCCACGGCTTGCCGCGTTGCGTTTCGCCGAGGTGAACGACCTCAACGTCTACGTGTGGAACGACGGCGCGGAGGTGACGCTGATCGACAGCGGGCTGCCCGGCGCAGCCGGTGAGATCGAAAGAGGGCTGGGCGTATTGGGCTTCTCCGTCGACCGAGTGCGGCGGGTGATTCTCACCCATGCGCACGACGATCACATCGGATCGGCGGCCGATATCGCCGAGTGGGGAGCCGAGATCTGGGTCCATCAGGCCGATGCCGATATCGTGCGGGGTGAACGTCCGCAGCCGGCCCCGGTGCTGCGCGACTGGGAACGTCCGATCGCCGACGCCCTGGAGCTGGGCCCGTCTCCGCGCCCGGCCCCTGTGCATCGCGAATTGCGCGGTGGTGAGGTGCTCGACTTCGGCGGCGGTGCCGAGGTATTGGCTGTCCCTGGCCACACGGAGGGCAGCCTGGCGTTGTATCTGCCGTGTCATCGTGTGCTGTTCACCGGCGATACATTGGCCAATGTTGGTGGGGTCACCATGCCGGGTGTGTTCAACCTGGACAGCACCGCTGTCGAGGCAGCCGCACACCGGCTGACCGATTCGGATGCCGACGTCGTCTGTGTCGGCCACGGAGAGGTGTTGACGGCAGAGTCGCTATATGCGTGGCGGAGTCGGCGGTCGGCCCGTTGACGCGTGCAGGACTCGGAAGCGATCGGGTCGCGCCGGATCTCGATCAACGACTTGGATCGGCGTCCGAGCCCATTGCCAAACGCTGATGCCTGGGATGCGGGAGAACTGGATCTGCCCGCGGGTGCCTTCGACTGCGACGTGCGACCAGGATTCGGCAGTGCGCGCCCGGTCCGCGCCGTGCGAACGCAGCACTTCGGCGAGGACGGCGATCGTGTCGTAGCCCTCGAAGGCGACGAAAGAGGGCGCTTCGGCCAGTCGCTCGCGCAGGGCTGTCTCGACTCGTGCTCCGAGTGGGCCGAAGTGCTGGGGTAGGTAGCGCAAGAACGGGATCGCGGCGCTGTCGTCGCCCAGCAATCTTTCCCATTCGGCGAACTCCGGTTGCCCGGCCGGAGCGCCGATCAGGATCTCGGCGAGGCGCTGGTCGCGGCGGACCGACTTGACGATAGACACTGCCGGTTCCGGGTGGCCGACCAGAAGGAGCAGGGCTGTCGCGCGGTTGCCGACGAGTTCGCCGCACACAGCCGTCGGGGTGAGCGCGCGCATGTCGAGTTCGATGACGGTGCCGCCGCGTGGAGCGAGGTGGTCCCGCAAGATGCGGGCCCCGGATGCCCAGTAGACGCTCGGCTCGGCTGCCACGGCGATTCGGCTGTGGCCCGCGCTGAGCAGGAAGTCCGCGTAGATCCGCCAGCCGCGGGACTGCGCCGGGGCAAGGCGCGCGACCCACTGCGTCGGCTGTTCGGTGAGTGCGTCGAGAACCGCTGACGAGCAGAGGAACGGCAGGCCGAGGGCGTCGGCCCTGGCGGCAGTGGCGCGAGCGACGACGCTGTGATATTCCCCCGCCAAGGCAGCCACGCCGAGGCGAGCCAAATCGTCTACCGCCGCCGCGGCCCGCCGCGGGTCAGCCGCGGTGTCTCGGACAGCCAGCTCGAGTGGTCTTCCGGCGATCCCACCGGTCTCATTGACTTCGCGAACGGCAAGCTCGAGTCCAGCGAGCAGGTGTCGGCCTGCCTCGACCCAGCCAGGCCTGGTCAGCGGAACCAACGCGCCGATCCGGACCGATGCTCCGTCGGTCGGCCCCGCGCCAGGCGTAGTCATGCGTCGTGTCTCCCTTGTGACGTCACCATGCCGGACATTGCATCCACCACCATCGCCGACAGACAACCGATTTATTCGTTCGCCTGAGCTGCCAGCACAGGCCTGCGGCCGGACCGCCGGGGATGCGAGGGTGAATACAGCCTGTGTCGAACGCCAGCCACTCCCGCAGGCTCGGCGACAGCGGACGACCCGACGGGAACACCGCCCCCGCCAACGCGTCCTGTGGCATCGGCCGGGGCTCTCCCGCCACCCACGGGTGCGGACGACCCACACGACGGGCTCGGCCGGGGTCGCGCTGCACCGACTCGATGGCCCGCCGCGTCAACGCGACTCCGTGCCGCGCCTCATCTGTCATGGCGCGAAGCTGACAGGTGTCGGCAGCAACCGACCCACTCGCCACAGCGGCAACGATCGGTCGAACGCCGGTCACTGCTCCATGTGCTGTACTGGCGGGGTGATCGAATCCGGTGACGTGACCGAGGTGGTCGACGCTGTGGTCGAACAGTCGTTGCTCGGGGGCCCGCGAAAGTACACCCGCACCCAAGTGGCCGAGCTTTCCGGAGTGTCTGTCGAACGTGCCGAGAAGCTCTGGGTGGCACTGGGTTTTGCGGCCGCGGCGAGCGACGACGAGGTGGCGTTCACCGACGCCGACGTCGTTGCGGTGCGCCACTTCACCGCGATGGACCCGGTCGCGGGAGCGCGCGAGCAGAGTCAGATCGCCGCCGCCCGCACTGTCGGACAGGCGATGGCGCGGCTGGCCGAGTGGCAGGCGGACCTGATCGCCCGTGAGCTCGGCGGCCGCATCGCCGCCGAAGGTGGCCAGCCGATGTCCGGAACGAACCGAGACGCCACCGCCCGGACCATCGCGGTCCTCGCCGATCTGCAGGAGTATGCCTGGCAACGGCATTTGGCTGCGGCGCTGAGCCGCTCACTCGAATCCGATGGCGCCACAAGGCAACTGCTCGTCGGCTTCGCCGATATGGTCGGCTACACCCGTCTCTCCCGACACCTCGACCTCGATGAGCTGACCGATCTGCTGGAGACCTTCGAGACCACCACCACCGAAGCGGTCACCGCTCACGGTGGCTGGGTGATCAAGAACGTCGGCGACGAGGTGATGTTCGCCGCTGAGAACGCACGCGACGGCGCACGGATCGCCTTGGCCATGAACGCGGCGATCGCGCAGGCGGCGCAAACGATCTCGGAAATGCCCCAGATTCGGGTGGGCTTGGCATACGGGCCCGTTCTCACCCGATTCGGCGACCTCTATGGCACGGTGGTCAACGTGGCCGCACGGCTGACCGGCGTGGCCCGCCCGGGAACAGTGCTCCTCGATGACGCCGCCGCCGCCGCTCTGGAGGACGACGACCAATTCGTACTCCGCCATCTGCGCAGCGTGCGAGTCAAAGGGTTCTCGCGATTGCGTTCCCACGTGCTGCGAGAGCGAAAGCGCAAGCACGGCTGACCGGTTACCGATCGGTTTCCTGCGGTGGATCAGGAAAGGCGCCGCGCCTGCTATGCCCTCGATCCCGAAGGCCGAGTTTGCGCAGAATCGCCGAAGCCGGCTGACGGACTTCCAGTGCGGCGACGGCTTCGCGGGCCTTGTCCGGGCGAGTATCGAACACATCGTTGGCCGCTGCGGCTTGGTGCAGCCCCCGCCCGGTCGTTCCGGCCGCGAGCGTGAACAACGAACACCGCCGCGACGATGACCCACAACGACCGCATTGCGAAGTGACCCTGCACGTCGCCGATGCTTCCGGTCCGGCACCTCGACCGACGGCCGGCGCCGAACTGTCCCCGCGTCGGCACCATACCCACGGGCATCGTCCGGCAGGATCGATTCGCGGGGTGTCCGGTGTCGAGGAAGCCCTGACACTCAGAGCGCGGAGTGCCGTCTCTTTTGCTGGGTAGGCGGAATGTTCAGTGTTCACTCGCCGCGACTACTCCGGCGCGGCGAATGAACGATTCAATTCGGGCAAATGCACTGCAATAGTGCGCAATCGCCTATGTAGACCGCAGCGAAAAGAAATCTTGACGCGCGTGGCAACACGGGCGAGGTAGTGGTCTACCGGGGCCGGGTCAGGCTGCGGGCTGGGGCTGGGTCAGGTCCCTGACGCCGGTGATCGCATCGATGATGTTGACGATGGCGGAGGTGCCGCCGTCGAGGGCCGAGCTGCCGGAGTCGAGCATGGCGGAACCGGAGGACGAGCCGGCCGAACCCGAGGAGGAACCGCTGCCCGCTGAGCCCGAGGCCAGGCCGGCGGAACCGGTGGCGGCCGAGCCGGTGGCGGCGGAGGCCATCGCGACCGGGCCGAAGAACAGGGCGGCGGCGGAGAGGGTGCCTACGGCGGCGAGAGCCTTGCGAGAAAGCATTATGCGGATTTCCTTTCACAGGTGGGTAACGACGCCATCACGTCGCGCACCAGCAACGTTAGGAAAAAGAAATGCGACGATCCACTTCTCTTCGTGTGTGAATAATCACCGTTAATAATGAGCTAACAACGTATTGTGCCGAGGTAACACCAATTGATCTTCATCCCGGACGCGGATTCTATGATCGAATTCGAAACATTTCTCCGACCGCGCCGCGTATCGGCGTGCGGCGGAGACGATCTCGCAGCCGACCACTGGTCCGACGTATCCGAGGGCCGCAACGCGGCCTCGGCCTGCGGCCGGACGCGACCCAGTCATCCGCAGTGGGCGAGTGGTTCGATCCGAGCCGTGCTCCGTATCGACGAGCATGACGATCTCCGGGACCACCGCGGCGCGCGAGCCCGCCGGGTTCACCCAGGGGAGTCGTCGGCATGTATGTGCGATCGCATCCCCTGCAGACCGAACAGGATGAGAAGCTCGACCATGCCGCCGTCGGCGCTGCCCAGCCAGTGCGGTACGGATGTGTCGAACTCGGCGGCCTCGCCGGCCGGCAAGGTCAGGTCGCGCTCGCCGAGTATCAGCCGCAGGCGGCCGCTGAGTACATACAGCCATTCGAAGCCGTCGTGCGTCCGGGGGGACGGTTCCAGGGGTTCCGGACGCGCGGGAATGATCATTTTGAACGCGTGTACCCCGCCCGGCCGCCGGGACAACGGCACGAAGATCATCCCGAATCGCCTGATCGGCTTCAGGTGAATCCGGGGGTCGCCGGTGCGCGGGGCGCCGACGAGGTCATCCAGCGGAACGTTGTAGGTACGAGCCAGCGGCAGCAGTAACTCGAGGGTGGCCCGGCGCTGCCCGCTCTCCAGGCGGGACAGGGTGCTCTCCGATACGCCGGTCGTCGTCGCGAGATCGGCGAGAGTGATGCCGCGGTCGCGCCGAAGCGCGCGAAGTCGCGGCCCCACCGCGTCGAGCACGTCATTCGTTTCCCGATCCATGAGCCCATCTTGCCGAAACCGCAAGTTCGCGTGCCAGGTGGTGGTGCGCATGGTGAAACTGAGCGTGGTCCGGCGGGAGGAGTTCATCCCGCACCACCGGACCCGACGAAGGAGAGACCGCCGTGCCCACCACCACGCGCCGCAGGCGCCGCGGCGACACCCCGCCGCCCCGGACCGGAGGTAGCGAAACCGAGGTCCTGTGCGGATTCCTCGACTACTTGCGGGCGGCGATCGCAGCGAAGGTCGACGGGGCTCCCGAGTCGGAGGCGCGTACAGCCGCAGTGCCATCGGGCACGAACCTGCTCGGCTTGCTCCAGCACCTGACTTTCGTCGAGCGCTCGATGTTCCTCGGCGACACGATCACCGACTGGCGGGCGACGTTTCATGTCGCGCCGACCGACAACGTGGCCGGTGTCGTGGCTCGCTACCGGGAAGCGGTCGAGCGTGCCAACCGAATACTCGACAACTGCGCCGACCTCGGGGCACCTGTCCCACGGCCGTGGCCGGATCGTCCGGCTCCCAGCGTCCGATGGGCACTCACCCACATGATCGAGGAGACCGGCCGCCACGCGGGTCACGCGGACATCCTCCGGGAACTGATCGACGGCACGACCGGCCGTTGAAAATCTCTCCAGCAAAGGAACTCATGATCACCGTGACCCGGCCGTCCACGAACGGCCTCCTCCGATCCGCCCGCGCGATGGCGGGTGTCGCGCTCACCGTCTCGATCACGATGGGCGCCGCAGCCTGTGCCACGAACGCCTCCGACATCGCCCCCTACGCCGCCGCCACCCAGAGCGACCCCGCGTTCGAGAGCACCTTCCGGCACGGGTTCGCCGACGTCGACGGCGTTCGCATGCACTATGTGACGGGCGGCAGCGGCACACCGGTCGTACTGATCCACGGTTGGCCCCAGACCTGGTACGGCTGGTGGCCGATCATGCCCGCACTCGCCGAACACCACACCGTCTATGCCGTCGACCTCCCCGGACTGGGCGACAGTACCGGCTCCCCGACCGGCTACGACAAAGCCACTCTGGCACGGTACGTGCACACCCTGATCGCCGACCGGCTCGGAGTGCGCGATGCCCGCGTCATCGGCCATGACTTCGGTGCCGCCGTCGCATTCCAGTACGCCGCTCGATTCCCCGCCGACACCACACGCCTCGGCTACCTCGACCTGCCGCTGCCCGGGCCCGCGATCGACGCGCCCACTTACCGCTCACTGAGCTGGCACATCGCCTTCCACGCCCAAAGACGGGTTCCCGAAGCCGTCGTCGGCGACGACGTCCGCAAGTACCTGTCTCTGTTCTACCCGCAAGTATCCTTCGAGGGAACGGCATTCGGCGGCACGTCGGATCGGTCCCCGTTCACCGACGCCGAGATCGACGAATTCGCACGCACTTACAGCCGACCCGAGGCTTTGGCGGGTGGTTTCGAGCTCTACCGCGCACTCGACAAGGACGTCAGCGACACCATGGCAGCGCCACCGGCACACGTCCCGACCCTTCTGATGACCGCGCAAGGGCAACTCGACGCGATCCGAGCCACCGTGTCGCCACGCATGACCAACATCGTGCAGGCTGTGGACGTACCGCGCGCGGGACACTGGCTCGTCGAAGAGAATCCCCGGTTCGTCACCGCCGAACTACAGCGCTTCCTCGACTGACGCGCCGCCCCGACCCGATTCGAATTGTCGGACAATCCCGAGCGACCCTCTGCGTGGCGTCTCAGCCGCGCCAGCTTTCGAGGACGTGGTCGACGGTGGGCCGGATGCGGGCTCTGGCCTCCGGGCGGGGGATGCCGGTCATGAGGAGTTGGTCGTAGTCGGTGTCGCGGTGGCGGATCGAGGCTATGACGGCGAGGGTGAGCGCTTCGGGGGAGAGGACTTTGGCCGCGGCGGTGCGGCCAACACGGCCGCTGCCGCGCACGGCGGCGTGTTCGGCGATCTCGGCGGCGCGGTCGCCGGGGCAGCCGGGGAACAGCCGGCGGATTTCGTCGGACATGCGGGCGCAGTAATCGACGTCCTGGGCGTCGCGGCGGACGCGATCGCGCTCGCGGCGGCGGGCGCGGGCATCGTCGTCGGCCAGGCATTGCTGTTCGGCGCGGATCAGAGCGGCCGATTCGACGAGGATGCCGAGCCGTTCGTAGCGCTTGCGTCGCTGATTGAAGCGGACCACGACGGCCGCGAGGGTGCTCTCCTTCTTGGCACGCCGGCTCAGCGCCGCGTCTCCGGCGGGCAGCAACTCCAGATGGTCGAGGTCAGCGCAGGTCAGGCACAGCGGCCCGGCGGCGGAGGTGATCAGATACGGTCCGGTTTCGGCGCATTCGGCGCAGGTCCAAGGCGTCGCGGCCTCGACTACCGTCAGATCCGGGGCCCGGTTCTGGCGTTGAGCGACCTGTTCGCGCTGCGCCGGGCTGAGCTCCGCCGAGAGCCAGTGCACCCGGAACACCTCGTCTTCGCCGTTATCGACGAACCGCAGTGCCTCGCGATCGCGCCCGCCGGACAGATACGCCGCGGTGCTGGCGGTGAGACCGTGCTCGCGGGCCCACTCGCTCAGCAGTCGCGCCGCATCGTGCATCCGCCGCCCGTCCACCGCCGTGACTTGCTCCAACGACCGCACCTGCCCCTGCCGCCAGCGATCGACATGACTGGATCGCACCCACCCGAGGACGGCGAATACATCGACCGCCGACACGTATTTGCGCTGGACCAGAGCCGCTTCCGCAGCCTCGACCACGCGCCGCCGCAGCTTGGACACGGGTTCGAACCCTAGCGTACGTCGCGGGTGAGCTCGGCAATCGCCAGGTGACGAATCGCGCTGGTGGCAGGGACGGCGTTGGTCGGCCGATCCGGGTTGCTGTTTCAGCGCCGCTGCTTCGGGCACCACTCGTTCAGCGCGGGAGTACCGGCATCTCACGCGCGGGACCGAGAAATGCGTTTGAGCGAGGCGAACCGACATGGCTACAGATCGCGGCAGACCGAACCCGCACGAGGACGAGGCTGTCGACTCGGCAAGTACGCGGGACCGCTTCGAGGCGCCAGATCGGGCGACCGATACCGGAGCCCGACCGGATCTCGACCCGAACGAGCCGAGCAGCCCGGCCGAACTGTCGAAACCATCATTGCTCGCGGTGGTCAAACGCGCGGGCAAGGAGTTCCAGCGCGACAACTTGACCGACCTGGCAGCCGCGCTCACCTATTACGCGGTGTTGTCGATCGTGCCCGGCCTCATCGTCCTGGTTTCGCTGCTCGGGCTGTTGGGCCCGAACGCCGCCGATGAACTCATGAACCAGGCGCAGCAGATCGCGCCGGGCTCGAGCGCCGACTTCGTGCACACGCTCATCACCCAAGCTCAGGCCAATAAGCAGGGAGCGGGCCTCGGGGCGCTGTTCGGTCTCGCTATCGCGCTGTGGTCGGCATCGGGTTATATCGCGGCGTTCATGCGTGCCTCGAACGTCGTCTACGGCATCGGGGAGGGGCGCCCGATCTGGAAGACCGCGCCTATTCGGCTCGGCGTCACCCTGATCGCGGTGATCCTCCTGGTGATCAGCACTGTCATCGTGGTCGCGAGCGGGCCGGTCGCTCATCAGATCGGCGATTTCCTCGGTGTCGGGGAAAGCGCGGTGACGCTCTGGAACATCGCCAAGTGGCCGGTGTTGTTCGTCCTTCTGTCGGTGCTGCTCGCCATCCTGTTCTGGGCCAGCCCGAACGCCCGGCAAGGCGGGGTGAAATGGATCAGCCCCGGCGGTGTCATCGCCGTCCTCATCTGGCTGATCGTCTCGGTGTTGTTCGCGGTCTACATCGCCAACTTCTCCTCCTACGACAAGACCTACGGGTCGCTGGCGGGCGTCGTGATCTTTCTCGTGTGGTTGTGGCTGACCAACATCGCGCTGTTGCTGGGAGCCGAGATCAACGCCGAACTCGACCACGGCAAAGCCATCGCCCAGGGATTGCCGGAGGACGTGCGGCCCTTCGCCGAACCGCGTGATACTCGCAAGCTCGACGAGGCGGAGAAGGAAGCAGCCCAGGCCACGGAATCCGCACGGAGCGAATGAACCGCAGTCGTCTCCAGGCTGCCCTACCGCTCATCCCACGGGTGAGAAGTGCGGTCGGGCTCGAGCGCTTGTCAGCGGGTAGCCGGTCTCGCCGAGTGGACTCGGCAATCGCATTGTCGTCCAGGCTTTTCGCGAGCATGGGTTACTGTCCTGCGGGCCCGTGCGCCGGCGATCCAGGTGCTCGGGCGGTCGAGTCGTACTCCGGAATCGAGGCAAGCGATTGAACCACAAGCTCTGGTTGCTCGGACGGTCTGTCACGGTGGGTGCTCACATCATGGGCGAGAAGATGCTACGGCCGAAAGCCCGCGATATCGATGACGTCCCGGTATCCGGCGACACTGTGACACCGCAGTGGCTGACCGCCGTCCTGTGCCGCGATGTGCCGGAGGCCGAGGTGCTTTCGTTCGAAACCGCCAACGGCAGCCGCGGAACCTCCACGCGCGTCGCGATACGCGTGGAGTACAACGACGTGGGCAAGCAGGCGAACTTGCCGACCGATCTCTTCGCGAAGACGACAACAGCTTTCTCGCAGCGGATTCTGCTCGGCGGCGGAAAGATGATCGACGGCGAAACCCGATTCTTCCGGGACTTCCGGCCCCGGGTCGATATCGAGGCCCCCGTCGGCTACTGGGGTGCCGCCGACGCCGGATCGTGGCGTTCGATCGCTCTGATGGAAGACATCGCCTCGACCCGCGGTGCCCGGTTCATCGAGCCGAACGCCCCGATCGCCCGTGACCAGATCGAAGACCTGGTACGCAATCTCGCTCGGCTGCACCGCACCTTCTGGAATCACCCCTCGATCGCGGACCTCAAAACCACGACCGAAGCCCTCGAGGCATATCTGGCCGCCATCGACATGAAGAAGCGTTGTGAGGTCGGACTGCGGCGGGCCGAGGCAGTGGTACCCGAGACACTGCGCGGACAGGCGGATCGGCTGTGGGCCGGTGTCGAGCAAGCGATCGACAAGGCGACGAACGAACTGCCCCAGACCCTGCTGCATGGTGACCCGCACATCGGCCAGACCTACCGGACAGCCAGTGGGCGAATGGGATTCGTCGACTGGCAGGTGGTGATGCGGGGCGGCTGGGCCCACGACTTCGCCTACACCGTCAACTCCGGATGCGAGCCCGAGGATCGCCGAGCTTGGGACCGCGAACTGCTGGCTTCCTACCTCGACGAACTCGGACCCCTCGAGGGCCGGGCTCCGACCTTCGATGACGCATGGCTGGCCTACCGGCAGCAGTCCATGTTCGCCTACGCCGCGTGGGCGTTCACGATCGGCAGGGCGGCGTATCAACCCGAGATGCAACCGGTGGAGACGTGCCTGACGCTGCTGAAGCGAATCACCACGGCCATCGACGATCACGATTCGCTGGACGCTCTCGGCGTCTGATACAACTCTCCCGCCGCCCACCGGGGCGGCGGCGTTCGCTCCTCGCTCGGGCGGGAAGCCGGTATTTCAGCAATCGTGCAGTGCATATCGACAGTTGGGAGTTTGCTTCTTGAGTACGCCGCAGTCCGAGGTTCCAGAACGGTCTTGCCCGGTCGTGCACGGCTCGCCGTTCGATTCGGACGTCACACGGGTACCCCTGTATTCGCCCGAGTTCGCGGCCGATCCGCACCGTGTCTACCGCGAAATGCGCCGGAAATACGGATCTTTGGCGCCGGTGGAGTTGGCGCCCGGCGTGCCCGCCACCCTGGTGGTCGGCTATGGCACCGCGGTGCGGATCCTCAATGATCCCGAGCATTTCCCCGCCGACCCACGCGCCTGGCAGAAGAACATCCCGGCCGACTGCCCGATTCTCCCGCTCCTGGAGTGGCGGCCCATGGCCAGTCGCAGCGCCGGGTCCGACTTCACCCGCTACCGAGGGGCGATCACCGCAAGTATCGATGAGGTCGATCTGTACGCCCTCCACGCCGTCGTCGAGGGACTTGCCGTTCCGCTGATCAACTCCTTCTGCCAGGACGGTGCCGCCGACCTGATCCGCCAGTACGTGTACCCCCTGGTCTTCGAAGTCGTGAACTATCTGCTCGGCTGCCCGCCGGAGATCGGCGGGCAGGTCGCCGCCGGTACGGCTGCCCTCCTCGAGGGTGTCGACGCCGAGAAGGGCAATCAGATGCTCGGGGAGGCGCTGATGCGATTGGTGGCACTGAAACGCGCCGAACCGCAACGTGACATCACCTCGGTCCTGCTCCAGCATCCCGCCCGGCTGGACGACGTGGAGGCGTCCCACCATGTGTCCCAGGTCTACGGCACCGGAATCGAATTCGAGCTGAACCTGATCACCAACACGCTGCTGCTGATCCTCACCGACGAGCGCTTCGGTGACAGCTTTCTCGGCGGCAACCTGTCGTCCCGCGATGCCCTCGACGAGGTCCTGTTCAACGACCCGCCCCTGGCGAACTTGCTGATCACCTATCCCCGCCATCCGATCCTCATCGATGACGTCTGGCTGCCCGCCCACCAGCCCGTCGTCATCAGCATGGCCGCGTGCAACAACGATCCCGCGATCCGTACCGGCGACCTGACCGGCAATCGCTCCCACCTGGCCTGGGGCCTGGGCCCGCACGCTTGCCCCGCGCGGTCCTTGGCGTACCTGATCGCGCAAGAGGCGATCGACCAACTCCTCGACGCACTGCCGGAGATCGAACTGAACCTGCCGAACCGGACGCCGAACTGGCGGCCGGGTCCCTTCCACAGGGCACTGACCGAATTGCCGGTCACCTTCCCACCCACCTCTCCGCTGAACATCTGACCACCGGCGCCAACCACGGATCAGGCTGTCGTCCCCGTGCGGCGGGGCGTTCGCGGCGTACCGATCCGCCATGCCACGGGATGGAAGCAGCGCTGCTCCCGAGGGGGCACACGCTGCCGGCCTGTGGCGGCGAGGACAAGCAGCTGTGGCCGTGAAAGGTCGTCGCGGATCGGCGGAGGGGCCATCGGACGGAGAAACAGGCCCAAACATATGTCTATATTTCGCTATGCGCATCCGAATATGCTCCTCCAGGAGCAGGTCGGTGAGGGTGAGTGGTGCCGATGCCTGCGTGTCGAGGTTGGGGGAACGCAGGACGCGTATCGGTCAGGGTGTTCGCGCGCCTCCGGTGGCGGGGGTGCGGCCGTGGCGCATGAACAGGGCGAGGAACAGTCCGATGATGGTGGTGGCGAGGACGAACCAGAAGGTGAGTTCGTAGCCGCGGTCGGCGAAGACTTGGGGTATGGGTTGGTCGGCTTTGTGGCCCATGACGTCGATGTGGGCGATGACGGGGTGGGCGTTGAGCAGGGCGGTGGTGATCGCTATCCCGATGGCCGAGCTCATGTTTTGGGTGACTCCGAGCATGCCGCTGCTGATGCCTTGTTGTTCGGGGGGCACGGCTTCGATGAGCAGGTTGCCGATCGCGGCGTAGAACATGCCGAATCCGATACCGGCGATCATGAAGAGCACCAGGTAGGTCTGCCAGCTGTAATCGAAGCTCACGAAGCCGACACCGGAGATGGTCAGGGCGATGAAGGACAGGACCGCGGGCAGGCGGGCGCCGTAGCGTCGGGCGAGTAGGCCGCCGATGGGTCCGAAGATCATGCCCATGAGTCCGGCCCAGATACCGACGTGCAGGGCGTATTCGAGCATGCTGAAGCCGTTGCCGTAGGTGTAGCCGGGATCGAGGTCGACCTTGACGATCGACAGTGGCAGGTTCAGTCCGGTCATTTCATGGGCTTGGTCCACAGCGCCGTGGGCGACCTGGTCCCGCAGGTGTGGCGCGTCCGGGGTCTGGGTCATGTAGCCCAGTGCCAGGGGTTGGACGGCGGTGATGGCGACGCCGAACAGTGCCATCAGCAGCACGACACCGACGCGCGGGTCGAACAACAGTTTCATGTCCATCAGCGGGCGTGAGACCTTGAACTCGACGAGGAAGAACAATGCGAGCAAGGCCAGACCGACGATCAGCCATGCCAACGCGGTGGGGCGGCCCCATCCCCATTTCTGGCCGTTGTCCAGGTACAGCAGGGTCAGCAGTATTCCCGAGGACAGAAGTACCGCCCCCAGGGGGTCGATGCGGTCTCGGACGCGCAGGGGGGATTCGGGGACGACGTACAGCACGAGCGGGGTCAGCACGAGGGTGAAGATCGTCAGGAACCAGAACATGGCGCGCCAGTCGTAGTTGTCGATGAGGATGCCGCCGATGACCGGGGCGATTGCCCCGGAGAAGCCCAGTCCCGCTCCGATGAGCCCGATGCCGAGGGGAACGTATTTGCGGGGGACGAGGTCGCGGATCAGGCCGTAGGCGATGACCTGGCTGGCCACGGAGACCGCGGCGAGGCCGCGTCCGATGAGGAACAGGGTCCAGCTGGTGGTGACCGCGCAGATCAGGCAGCCGAGGATGAAGCAGATCCCGCACAGCAGGAACAGTCGTCGTTTGCCCCAGATGTCGCTGGCTTTACCGAGTAGCGGGGTGGCCGAGGCGCCGACCAAGCCGAGGATGATCACCGCCCAGTTGATGTTGCCTCCCACTCCGGGGAAGCTTGCGCTCATCTTCTGGAGCGCGGCCGAGACCATCGTGTATTGCAGGGGCACGACCTCGGTGTAGAGGACGATCACGACGATGATGGTGAAGATTCGTCGTTTGGACGCGCCGTCGAGTCTGCCCGCGTCGGGGGCGGTGTCGGCGACGGCCGTGGTGGTTGCGGACATCGAGAACTCCAGAAAGATGACTACGTGGAAGAGTCGATCGGGACCGGATGCCGCGCGGTGCTCGCTTTCGTGCGCCACTGTGTGGCGTACTCGGGCGATCGGGACAACGTAATCCGGATGTGGAACAGGGGCTTACCGGGACAGTTCGGCGATCGCGTCGATGGTGTCGAGTTCGGCGTAGGCGATCGAATAGCGTTGCGCGAGTAGCAGGGCGATGTCGGGGCGCTGCCAGAACTCGCCGGCGCTCGCGGTGCACAGCCACAAGGTGAGCCCGTGGGCGACCGAGGCCCGGTAGCCGAGTTCGATCTCCTTCGGTGTCGGCAGTTCGGAGGCGGGCAGGTTCAACGCGTCGCGATAGATCGCGAGCAGGTGGCCTTCGTGGCGTCGGCGGTCCTCGACGGTGAGCGCGCCCTGGAGGAAGTACCCCAGGTCCAGCGACCAGTTTCCGCGGCGCGCTACCTGCCAGTCCAGGAACCCGACTTCTCCGTCGCCGAGCAGATAGGTGTTGCCGATGTGGGCGTCGCCGTGCAGGAGCGTCTGCGGACCACGCGTCAGTGTGCGGATGTAGGGCTTCCAGATACCCTCGATCAACTCGTCGATGCCCAAGGCCATGACCGCGGGCGGGGCCTCGGGTCCGAGGCGATCCAGCGCCGCCGGCAGCGGCGCGATCTCCATGCCGTCCCACGGCACGAAAGGCTCCAACCACCCCAGTTCGGGGTGGTCTTCGATACGGCCCCAGTACTTTCCGTGCATTCGAGCCAATCCGCGCACACCCGCGGCGGCCTGGTCGACGGTGAGCGGGCGGGTGGCGTCACGAGGGTCGGCGCCGCGCGCGGCGATGTCTTCCATCACCAGCACGAAGTCGTAGTTGTCCTCGTCGATCAGCGCGGTGTAGACCGTGGGGTGCTCGAGGTGCAGCGGCACCCGCGAGTTGAACAGGCGCGGTTCGTGGAACATGCCGCTGGTCAGGCGGATCAGTTCCTTGTGCGCCGGATCGGCAGCCTTCACGAAGACCGTGGCCGGTCCTCTGCCCGCGGCATAGGTCAACCGCAGCCGGGCACGCCGGTTGGTGCCGTCGTCGCGCAGGTCGACCTCGACCGTGGCGACCTCACACCCCGGATAGTGCGTGGCCAGCGCGGCCGACATCCATTGCGGGGTCATCTGGTTCCAGTCTCGAGGCAACGGCACTGTTTCGACGTCCACGAGGATCCCCTTCAGGGTCGATAGAGAGATTCTGATCGAGCGAGAATTATCTTCTCGCCGGTAAGTTACGCGCGTAAGTGGCCGGCGTCCAGTCATTCACATCCCAGCCGACGACATTGATTCGAATCATCCGGCGACACCGACGAGACATTCGGTGTCAAAGTCGCACCTGACGACTCCCCGGACTCGATCGCAAGGGGCCGCCGCACGCCCGTGGGGGGACGCCACGAATGGAATCGACGTACTTACTCGTGTAACCTGCGAGGGTCGCGGTCCCCGATTCGCGTACCGAGAAGGCCGCAGATCCGACCCCACGCTGTGTGAGGTGAACGGCGATATGAATGTTTCGTCAACGACCCGAACTCCCGGACCATCCGCGCACACCCGACGGCGTCCGGGCGGGCGCGCTGCCCGGCACTGCGTCCCCGCGCGTCAGGAACGAGCGAAGTGAGTGAACACGCGCAGCGAGTGCTCTCGGCGGCGGTCGAGTTCCTGGAACGGGGAGGTTGCGAGGCGGTGACTGTGCGCGGTGTCGCGCGGGTGGCGCGCGTCTCGCACAGCAAGATCTATCAGATCTTCGGCACGCGAGACGAGTTGATCGTCGCGGCGATATCACGCTGGACGGCAACCCACACGGAGTTACCGTTCCCGTCGGTCGCCAGACGCGACAACCGGCGCCAGGAAACGCTGGTGCGGTTGTTCTTTCATCATTTCGATCCGTGGCGCAGGCACCCGAACATGTTGCGCGCCTACTACCGAGCCAAGTCGGGTCCGGGTGGGGAGCGACTCGAGCGCGTGGGTTTCGCGGCCAGACTGTCCGCCGCGCTGGCTACCGTGCTCGCCGACGCCGATGCCGACTATCGGACCGATATGTTGCTGGTGCTTTCGGGTCTGGCCGAGAGTGTGGCGTTGCGCTACGCCGAGACCGGCGTCGAGCACGACATACGTCCGACGCTCGAACGGATCACCCGGCTCCTGACCAGCCCCTGACCTCCTCCCGAGCCGCATATCTTCTCGCCCCAGGGCGGTTGTCGCCGCGGCGCCGATGGCGCGTCATGGTCATCGGGGCCCGTTCGAGTCCGGGGCCGAACAGGCCCGACGTCGGCGACCACGAACCCGGAGTGCAGGTACTCGGGCTGCCCTCATCCACTCCGAGGTGACTTGATCCCAATCGGTGGAATCGGCAGGGCGTAGGCGTCGGTCATGCAAGCCCTCGCTCATCATGGGCAAAGTCACTCCGGGAGAGTGACGGCACCAACTTACTCGAATAAGTTCAATGTGTCCGCCACACCTCGAGACTTCCGCCCCCTCACGCGGCCCGCCAGGCGATTTGCCGAGCGATCGCCGACGACTTCAGGACACGGGGGCACCCCAGGGTGCCGCGCGAGGTAGCGAGGTAGCTGTGCGATGATGCAGTCCGGTGGTATCGGCTGGAGTCGGAGGCGGCGTGGAGGGTGTGCGGAAGACCACCAGACCCACCAGGGCCGATGTCGCCCGCTTGGCCAATGTGTCCACCGCCACCGTGTCCTACGTCCTGAACAACGTCGCCGGCCAACGCATCTCGCTCCAGACCCAGCAGGCCGTGCGCCAGGCCGCCGCCGCGCTCGGATACCGCCCGAACCTCGCGGCTCGCAATCTGGTCATCGGCGGTAGTGGTGTCGTGCTCTACATCGTGCCGCGAATGGCCCTGGGTGAGCTGGCGATGGAAGTCGGCGCCAAGCTGACCACCGCACTGGCTCGCCACGGTCTGTTGATGTCGTTGCAGTTCGAGACCGACGACGGTGCGAACGTCGTCGAAGCCATCGCCAGCCTGAATCCGATGGCGGTCGCGGCCACCTTCCCCCTCGCCGGCCCCGCACTCGAGGCCGTCACCACCGCGGGCATACCGCAGATCCACCTGGGTAGCGCGAACCTGCACGCCTTGGCCGCCCTGAACCTCACCGTGGAGCAACTGCGCGTCGAGCACCTGATCGCCCGCGGACACCGACAGCTGGGATTCGCGATCACCAACAATCGCAAACTGCGCCCGCTGGCCGACTACTGGCTCGCCGGTGTCCGCGCCGCCACCCGCAGTCACGACCTACCCGACCCGGTCGTCGCCGAGATACGCGCCGACGGTGCCGACGCCGCCCGAATCGTGTCCTACTGGGTCGAACGCGGCGTGACCGCGATCTGCGCGCAGAGCGACGAGACCGCCTTCGCCGTCCTGCACGGCATCCGCCGCGCCGGGCTGGTCTGCCCACGAGACCTCGCGGTCATGGGCGTGGACGCCATCACCTTGGCGGCCATGGCCGAACCACCGCTGACCACCATCGGATTCCGAGCCACCGAGATCGTCGAGACCGCTGTCGACGCCATGATGGCCGCCTTGGGCCTGCCCGCCGAGGGCACCCCGCACACCGGCGACTTCGCCGTCCTCATCCCACGCAACTCGACTTGAACCCACCTCGACCACAACGCGGTCACCCGCGCCGGGGAATCGCTTTCGCATCGACACCGCCGCGGCGAGATCGAGCGTGTCGTGACGAGTGTTCGTCATGTTTGCGCTCAGGAGTCCGACGGCGCGAGTGCCACCAGGAAGCGGGTGAGGACATCGGTGATCGAATCCAGACTCGGACGCGGATCGTCGGCACTCCAACGGTGCACCAGCGCGAACAAGGCACCTATGAAAGCGGTGGCGGCCGTGTCGTATCCGCCTGCCGGTGGATTGCCCGGGCCGTACATACGCTCGAACTCGGAGCGGATGAACCGCGCCCACTTGGCTCGGACGACGGCGCGGTGTCGCTCGACGCGCTCGTTGAGGCCGACGATCTGCACGAACGCGATCGCGGCCCGACGGGGATCGCCACCCACCGAGTGCGCGTAGGCGGCCACACCCGCGCGATGACGTTCGGCGGCGACGGCGCCGTCGGCGCGGCGCGCCGCGATCTCCACCGCACGCATCGCATCGTCCTGGATCATCTCGTAGACGGCCACGAGCAGATCCTCCCGGTTGGCGAAGTGCTCGTAGAACTGCGCCCGAGCCAACCCCGCGGACTCGCAGACGGCCGTGATCGAACTGCTCTGGTAGCCGGACTCACCGAATACCGCCAGTCCCGCCAACAGGAATCGACGCCGGCGCTCGGCCCGGCGCTCGCTCATCGCCTTTCCGCCGTAGCTGCGCTCCGAGGCGCTCATGCTTGCCACGGCGCCAGTCTAGGTCGCCGCGGATACCGGACCCGGCCGCCCGGAAGAATCCTAGACATCGCCGTCTAACTATGATCGAATGCACTTCCAGGAGTCGATGTGGCTGCGGTCACCTACCGATGCGGACCCGCCACCGACTGCTGATCCCGCCGCGACAGCCGATGGCCGGCGCGCACAGGCGCACCGCACCACCTCGGCCGAGCGCGGGAGCTGGTCATCCCGACGATGTGATGTGGAGTGTGGTTGTGAGAGTTCGACAAACCTTCGGCGCCGGGGTGCGCGCGACGCTGGCTGCGGTCGCCGTGGCCGCGGCGATGGTCGCGGCCACACCGACCGCCGGAGCCGACCCCCTCGACTTCTACTCCCCCCGCCACGCACTCGAGCTGGCCTCGTTCGCGCCGGGAGCGGTCCTCGACACTCGCACAGTGGCCTTCCATCTCTCGCAGGTCCCGACACCGCTGACCGTGATCCAGATCGTGTACCGGTCCACCGATGCCAGGGGCAACGCGGTAGCCAACGTCACCTCGGTGATCAAACCGGTGGGTGTCGAACGCGCTCGCGGCGTGGTCTCGTTCCAGTCGGCCTACGACTCGCTCAACCCCGAAGACGGACCGTCACGGGCCATCGCCGGAGACGCCCACATCGGCGGATTCACCGACAGTGGCGGCAACCTCGCGATCGGCGCCCTGTTCCCCTCGGGGGAAGCGACCATGTTCGCGCGACTGCTGATGCAGGGATACAGCGTCGTGATCGCCGACACCGAGGGACAGCAGGCGAACTTCTCCGCAGGACCCGAGTACGGAATGAACACCCTCGACTCCCTGCGCGCCGCGGCGTCGGTCGCCGACACCGGGATCACACCGGGTACCCCGACCGTGCTGATGGGCTACTCGGGAGGCGCCATCGCCTCGAACTGGGCCGCGATCCTCGCCCCGGACTACGCCCCGGACATCAACGCGCAACTGATCGGCGTCGCCCAGGGAGGTCTGCTCGTGAATCCTGCCCACACCCAGCGCTACGCATCGGGCAGCGCCGCCTGGGGCGGAGTCGTGGGCATGGCGGTGGTGGGGGTTTCACGCTCCTACGGCATCGACCTCGACCCCTACCTCAGCGACTACGGCCGCCAGATCCTGACCCGCTTCCAGGACGCCTCCATCCTCAACGTTCTGGGCCAGTACCCCGGACTGTCGTGGCAACAACTGGTTCAACCACGCTACGCCGACCCCGATTCGATCCCCGAACTCGTCGAGGTCAGCAACAAGATCAACATGGGCCTCGCGCCGACACCCACGATCCCGATGTATGTCGCACAAGGCACAGCCGGCGTCCTGGAAGGCACCACACCCGGCGGCCCCGGCATCGGCGACGGAGACGGCATCATGGTCGCCGGCGACGCGCGTGCCCTCATGAACCGCTACTGCGCGGCCGGAGTCGCGGTGCAGTACAACCAATTCGACTACGCCAGCCACCTGAGCCTCGCGCCGATCTGGACCCTCCAAGCAACCGCATGGATCACAGACCGATTCGCCGCCAGACCAGTGCCCTCCAACTGCAACCAGATCCCACCCGGCAACTCCCTGGACGCCGTAGTCGCCCGCCTCCCGTAGTGCTGTCAGGTCCGGGATGGTCGCGTGCGCGCAACGGGCGGGTGCGCGCGCAGGAGCAGCGTGCCCTCGTCACCGCCAAGGCTTCCTTCGCAGTGCCTGCGGCGTGACCCGCGGAACCGGGGTGCGGCCACCCCACGCCCGCCCGGTGAGATCAGGCTCACCGGGCGGGGCACCTTCTTTCCTGCTGCGCTGCCGACAGATTTGATGGTCGGCCACATATCGCGAATCGGAGGCTCAGCGGTCCGTCGGTTCCTCCGGCTTCGTCTCGGCGTGCGCGCGGTGCGGTTCGACCGTGCCGCGCCATTCCCCGATCAGCCGCATCGCGTGGTAGATCACCAGCGCGGCGAAGGCGCCGAGGGCGATGCCGCCGAAGTGCAGATCGCCTGCTTTCCATGTGAAGTCGGCGATGCCGATGACCAGCGGTATGGCTGCGGTGAACTGGTTGATCGGCTTGCCGAAGTCCACCCGGTTGCTCACCCAGATGTGCGCGCCGAGGATCCCGACCAGGCCGTAGAGAGCGGTCGTGACGCCACCGAGCACCCCATCCGGGATGGAGGCGATCACCGCTCCTACTTTCGGTGAGAGGCTGAGCACGATGGCGGCGGCGCCGGCCACCCAGTATGCGGCGGTCGAGTACACCTTCGTCGCGGCCATCACGCCGATGTTCTCCGCGTACGTGGTGGTCGCCGAGCCGCCGCCACTGCCGGCGAGGACCGTCGCCAGACCGTCGGCCGCCAGCGCCCGGCCCATTCGCCGGTCGTAATCGATACCGGTCATCGTGGTGATCGACTTGACGTGCCCGATGTTCTCGACCACGAGCACCAGCACCACCGGCAGGAACATCGGAATCACCGAGAGATGGAAGCTCGGTGCGTGGAAGTCGGGCAGCCCCACCCAGGAGGCCTGCCCGATCGCCGCGGTGTCGACCTCACCGCGCACGAGCGCGAGCAGATAACCGAGCACGACACTGGCGACGATGGCCAGCCGGCCGAGCAATCCGCGGAAGAGCACGAGACACGAGATCAGCAGGATCAGTACGACCGTGGCCGTGATCGCGTCCTTCTCGAAGTTCGTTTTGGCGGTCGGCGCCAGGTTCAAACCGATGAGGGCGACGATGGTGCCGGTGACGACCGGCGGCATCAGCGCCTCGATCCAGTGCGTGCCCGCGAAGTGCACCACCACGCCGATGACGATCAGCAGTGCGCCCACCACCACGATTCCGCCGAGGGCCGCTCCCATCCCGTCGGAGGCGGTGGCCGCGAGGACCGGTGCGATGATCGCGAAGCTCGAACCCAGATAGCTCGGCAGCCGGTTGCGGGTGATCCCCAGGAACAGCAGCGTGCCGATTCCGGAGAAGAGCAACGTCGCCGACGGCGGGAATCCGGTGAGGACCGGCACGAGGAAGGTGGCGCCGAACATCGCCACCACATGCTGCAGTCCGATCCCGATCGTGCGCGGCCAGGTCAATCGTTCGTCGGGGGCGATCACACCACCGGTGCCGACCTCGGTCCACCGGAACATCGGTCCTGTTCGCGTCTCGGGCGTCGTCATGGGAGCAGTGTGCGGCATCCTCGGTCGTCGTGCCGTGTTCACTCACCCGGCAGGTTCGCCGTCGGCCCGACGTGGTGCGCCCTCCGGCGGAAGTCGCCGGCGCCTGCTACCGGCCGCCTGTTCGAGCAGGTATGCGGTTCCTGCCTCGATTCATAGCGAGTAATGGTTTGCCGCAACGCATCTCGTCGGCGCACACCCTGGGGATTCCCGCCTTCTCTTCCGAGTCCAGGGAGATGTTCCCCGTGAGCGACGGCTGCCGCTCGCTCGGCCGATGCACCAGGGCGACGGCTTGCACGTTGTCCCGACTCGAATGACTCGGGAAGACCCGCGTCATCCTACCTCCATCACGCCAGAACGATTGGCAGCCAACACTATCCGGCTGCGCGGCCTGGCCTACCGGCTCGGTTTTGCGTACAGCCGGTGCCGGTCGGACGGACTCAGGGCGGGTGCGGGCCGGGAATCCACAGTTGTGCCGACCGTGGAGATCGCCCCGGTACACCGATACCGTTGCGGCCTGATTTTCGTTGTTTGGTCTCTTCTACCCAGGGAAAAATAATGGGAGATAACAGGTTCCGACGCCTGAGGTCGAGTCGAGGAGGTCGCAAATGCCCATTAAATACCGTCAGCGTAGATCCTTCGGGCCGCTGAAACTCAATTTCACCCAATCGGGACTGTCCTCGTGGAGTATCAAGATCGGCCCGTGGTCGTGGAACTCCCGCAGCAAGAAGAACAGTGTCGACCTGCCGGGTCCGCTGAGCTGGCGCCAGCGCTGAGCGGGTCGGCGGCCGATAGCCGTTGACGGCTCACCGGTTCGCCCCGGCCGAAGCCGCGCCGAGGCGAACCGCCGCCCCCGCGCAACCGTGCCGGGCAACCGGTCGTGCCGCCCGGAGCCGTGCGCGATCAGCCCCGATCACCCTCGGCGACATCCTGTAGCGGCGAGGTTGTTCTCCTGCCCATCCTGCCGAGCCGCAGGACTCGGCGGTGGTGAGCTGCACCCGCGCGGCGGATCGGTTCGACGTGGTGGGCATTGTGCACGCTGCCGTGGCCGGGTGCGCGCCGGATCGACCGGTTGCTGCCGGGTTCTGCTCGCCGCACGCATCCCGTGCTTGACCTTGACATCGTGACATGGTCTTCACTGGGTGCAGGAGGTGGTCCCCATCAACTCGGCACACAGGACTTCACACGACACGCGGCTGCTCGACGCGCTGGCCGCACGAAACTCGTCGACGCGGCTCCAGGCGGCACTGGCGGTCGGCACGCACCCCGACGACGGCTTCGTCGACGCGCTCGTGGCACGGTGCGCGATCGAGCCCGACTTCTTCGTGCGCGACATGCTCACCTGGGCGTTGACCCGCTTCCCGCCGGAGATCACGGTGCCCAGGCTCCGCGCCGAGCTGCGTTCCGAGCATGCTCAGGCCCGAAGCCAGGCATTGCATACGCTGTCCAAGATCGGAGACCGGGATGCGTGGCCCGCGATCACGCGGTCGTTGCTGCACGACGCCGACGACGAGGTCGCGCGAAGCGCGTGGCGCGCCGCCGTCGTCCTCGTGCCCGCCGGGGAAGAGAGCGGGCTGGCCGGGGAACTGGCCGCGCAACTCGGTCGCGGTGACCGGGATATGCGACGGAGTCTCAGCCGTGCGCTCGTCACACTCGGAGAGGTGATCGAGCCTGCCCTGCAGACCGGACTGGCGAGCGCCGACCCGGCGGTGCGTGCGCACGCCCGCGCCACGCAGCGGCTGCTACGCGACCCGGATGCCGGTTTCGACCCGGACGTCGACGAGGCGAAACGGATCGTCGCGCTCGGCCCGGAGCGGGCCGAGGAAACAGCGTGCTGATCGGCGAGGTGGCACGCCGCTCCGGGGTGAGTACCCGGATGCTCAGGCACTACGACTCCCTCGGACTGGTGCGACCGACCGGCCGCACCGTGGGTGGTTACCGCGAGTACTCCGCCGAGGACATCCGCCGGATCTTCCACGTGGAAAGCCTGCGAACTTTGGGACTGTCCCTGCGACAGATCGGCTCCGCTCTGGAGGATCCCGCCTTCACACCATCCGCTTTGGTCGGCGACCTCATCCGACGGACCGAGGAGCGACTGCAGCGGGAGCAGGAGCTGCTCGAGCGATTACGTGCGGTCGACGCCTCGGCGCCCTCCGGCTGGCAGGGCGTCCTGCGGATCGTCGAGCTCCTGCACGGGCTCCACTCGACCAGCGCCGCGCGCCGGCAGCAAACCGTCCTGGCCCCGCCCGAGGACGTGCCGGTTCCCGTCGAGCTGCTGGCCGGGGCCGTCCTCGCCGAATCCGATCCGAATGTCGCCGGCGCCCTGCGGTGGGCCCTCGCGCGGACGGGCGGTGACGGTGTGGCGAGCGTGGCGTCCGGCGTGTATTCCGAGCACGTCGAGATCCGGCGTCGCGCTGTCCTGGCGATCGCCGAGATGTCCGGTGACGAGGCGACTTCGATCCTCACGGACGCCCTCGGGGACACGGACGCGACAGTGCGCAGGCATGCGGCTCTGGCATCGGGTACGCGTGGCGTGACCGCTGCGGTGCCGACGCTCGTCGGCATGGTGGTCGAGGGCACGAACGATGTCGAAGCGGCCGAGGTGCTGGGAACACTGGCCCTGGACCCCGGCTGCGCGGACCGGATCATGAGCACGCTGATCGATGAACTCGCCGCACCCACCGCGGACTCCGCGGTGCGGATACGCCTGATCCAGGCACTCGCCGAGATGCCGGGGACCATCGCACTCGACGTCCTGCGGCGATCGGCCCAGGACGATGATCGGGCGGTCGCCCTGATCGCCTCGGCCCTCGCGAGTGTGCTCGAGCAGCGGTCCCCGACCGGACCCGAGGCGTAGCGGGCTTTCTGTGGCGGAGCCGCCTCGCGCCCATCGGCGCGGCACGGCGACTCGGCGCTCGGACTGGGACCGGAAGCCGTTGTGGGACCGCTCGATCGGCCGCGGAAACAAGCTGGTCGATCTTCGCCATCACATGCTTGACGCGGGTGTAGTCCTCCAGCCCGTACATCGACAGATCCTTGCCGTGGCCCGGAGTACTCGTCCTCGGCTCTGTTACCGAAGGTGGCCCGGATCGCGAGGTGGGCGAACCGCCGTGGGTGTCGGCCCAGCAGGCGAGAATCGGTAGGCGGTGGGAGAACCGGGCTCGGGGTGGGTTGCATCGCAGCAGGTGGGATGCCCTGCCAGTGCACCGTTCGAGAGAGATTCCCCGGATGCGTGCAAAGGGGTCGACTGGGCATCACCGTGGGGTGATCCGGAACCGACAGGAAAGGAGAAACCGATCATGCGTGGAGTCGTCATGCACGCTCCCGGGGATGTGCGGGTGGAGGAGCGGGAGGATTCGAGGATCGTCGAGCCGACCGACGCGGTCCTCCGCGTCACCGCGACCTGTATCTGCGGGTCGGATCTGTGGCCCTATCGCGGTATCGAGACGCTGAACGGCCCCACCCCGATGGGGCACGAATACGTCGGTGTCGTGGAAGAGGTCGGCGCGAACGTGCGCGATGTCGCGGTAGGCGACTTCGTGGTGGGATCGTTCTTCGCTTCCGACAACACCTGCGAGATCTGCCGCGCCGGCTACCAGAGCCGCTGCGTGCACAACGTGCCCATCGGCATGATCGGCACCCAGGCCGAACGGGCCCGTATCCCGCTGGCCGACGGCACCCTCGTTCCGGTCGCGGGCGAGCCGACCGCCGCGCAGATCCCGCATCTGCTGGCCGCCTCCGATGTGCTCGGCACCGGCTGGTTCGCCGCGGTCGCGGCCGAAGCCGGGCCCGGCAAGACGGTCACGGTCGTGGGTGACGGCGCGGTCGGGCTGCTCGGCGTGCTGGCCGCCGCGCAGTTGGGAGCCGAGCGGATCGTCGCCATGAGCCGTCACTCCGATCGCCAGGCCTTGGCCCGGAAGTTCGGCGCCACCGACATCGTCGAAGAACGAGGCGACGACGGCGTGGCTCGGATCAAGGAACTCACCGGCGGACTCGGCGCGCACTCGGTGATCGAGGCCGTGGGTACCCAGGAGTCGATGACGCAAGCGATCCGCTGCACTCGCCCCGGCGGGCACATCGGCTACGTCGGGGTCGCCCACGACGTGCAACTCGACGGTATGGAGATGTTCTTCTCCGGCGTGCACCTGCACGGTGGCCCCGCCCCGGTGCGCCGCTTCCTACCTGACCTGATCGATCTCATCCTGCGTGGCGCGATCGAGCCCGGTGACGTCTTCGATCTCACCTTGCCCCTCGACCGAGCCGCGGAGGGCTACCGCGCGATGGACCAGCGCCGCGCCACCAAGGTCCTTCTGACCCTCTGACCCGACACGACCCGGGTTCGGCAAGACGCCATGCGCGTCGCCCGGGTCCGGCCCGCGCGCCGGAGAAGCCCGGCATCAGGCCGGGGTCCGGCTCGGAACACTCGGTGATTCGATCGTCCCCGCGCGGCGGTAGGTCCCCGGCGCGACGCCGAAAGCGCGCTTGAACGCCTTGGCGAAGGCGAATTCGGAGGAGTAGCCGACCTGTGCGGCCACATTCCTGAGCGGGGCGTCGGATTCGCGGAGCATGCGGCCCGCACTGGTCATTCGCCACCAGGTCAGGTATGACACCGGCGGCTCGCCCACGAGCGCGGTGAACCGCTGGGCGAACACCGACCGCGACAGTCCGTTCCGCGCCGCCAACTGTTCTACCGTCCAAGGATCGGCCGGGCGGGTGTGGATGTCGCGCAACGCCTGCCCGACCGCCTGGTCGGCGAGCGCCCGCGCCCATCCCGGCGAATCGGCGCGCTCGTCCGCCCAGGTGCGCAGGATGTAGAGCAGCATCGCGTCGACCAGCGGGGGAACGATGCCGTCCCGGCCGGGTCGATCGCGGTCGAATTCGGTCGCCAGCAGGCCGACGAGATGACCGAGCTCCGCGTTGCCCGCCGGCAGGTGCAGGAATACGGGCAGTTCCCTCATCAGCGGATGCGGCCGCGCTCGATCGAGCTGGTATGCGCCGCAGAGCAGGACCGAGTGCGCTCCGGAGCCGTCGAGGCGGACATGGCCGATCGGCGAACCGGGTTCCGAGCGCTCGGGGGCGAAGTCGATCAGCGGCGTGTGCGGGCTGTCGGCCAGAGCGTGCGAACTGCCCGTGCGGAGGAAGACCACATCGCCCGGTTTCAGCGCGAGGGGCTGGGTTCCCTCGGCCAGCAGCCAACAGGCGCCGCTGAGCACGACGTGGAAGGTCGTGCCGGTGACGGCCGGAAAGCGCAAGCCCCATGGCGCTCGTACCTCGGTGCGGGCCGCGCGGGTTCGGCCCGTGCGCATCGCGGCAAGCGCGTCGGAAAGGACGTCCACAGTTCAGGACTTTAGGACATGTATTCCGGATCTTCAGGCATTCATCATCCTGACCTCGATCCGTAGATTTTCTTCCGTCAACCGATCCGAGGAGAAACACGATGACTGTTCTGGTGCTCGGCGCGACCGGCAAGACCGGTAGGCCCGTGGTGGACGCGCTGGTGGCCCGCGGCGTCCAGGTGCGCGCGGCAAGCCGCAATCCCGCCGTGGCGACTGCCGGGGTCGAGCCGGTGCGTTTCGACTGGGCCGACCGTTCCACCTGGGCCGCGGCGCTGCACGGCATCGACACCATGTACGTCGTCGGCCCGTACACCGTGCCGGGCGAACCCCACCTTGTCGGTCATCTACTGGCCGCCGCTGCGCACGTGCGCAGAGTAGTGCTGCTGTCGGTGCTGGGCGTCGATCAGCTGCCCGACGCGATTCCGATGGCCGCTTGGGAGGCGGACGTGCGCGCTTCGGGTAAGGAGTGGACCATCTTGCGGCCGAACTGGTTTCAGCAGAACTTCGGCGAGGGCTTCGCGGCGTCCCTGCGCGAGAACGGCGAACTCGCGCTCCCGGCCGCCGAAGCCGTGGTGGGCTTTGTCGACACCCGCGACATCGCGGAAGTGGCCGTCGCCGCACTCACCGAGGAGGGACATGCGGGATTGGTCCACATCATCACCGGCCCAGAGGCGTTGACCCTCCGGCAGGTCATCCACGCCTTGGGCGAAGCCGCAGGTCGGGAACTGCGCTACACGGCCCTCACCGCCGCCCAGTTCGCCGACGGCTTGCGCAAGGCCGGTCTGGACGAACGCTCCATCAACTGGCAACTGGGCCTGTTCCGGTTGATCCGCGACGGCGGCAACGCCGTGGTCACCGATACGGTCGAACGGATCACCGGTCACCCGGGACGGACTCTGAAGTCCTACGCCGGCGAAATCGCCGCCATCTGGGGGTGACCAGACCGATGGTGCCCCTGTGGTCGGTCCGGAGGGTTCAATTCAGGCCGGCCCTGGTGGCAATCTGTATCGTCCGCTCGCGCGGCTCCCAGCGGGGAGGTCCGAAGGTGTATCCGAGCCAGTCGCGCGCGGCGTGTGGAGCCGACGCGTGAAACGGCGACCGCCGTCGGATCGACCCGCTGACTCGACAGAACCTCTGTCTCTGGTCGGTCACTCGGCTGACAGCGCAGATCTCGGTGACCGCACCGTCTTTCCCGCTGCGGGTTCAGGTGTCGGGGTCTTCGTCTTGGTCGCTGTGGGGGCCTGGGCCTGCCAGGTTGCCGGAAGCTTCGGATCGGCCCTCGAGAAGGCTCTCCTCTCGAGAGTCCGGAGTTCCTTGCGGGTCTTCCTCGCCGGGGGTGTCGCGGGGTTGGCTCATCGGTGATCCTCCTCGAAGGGTTGGCGTGTCGTTACCGCGACCATCGCCTACCCCTCGGACTGCGGGACAAACCCGAGCGAGGCCGTCCGGCTGCGAACCGCAGTTCCGGCGGCCGATCAGCGTTCGGCGGCCGACCGCTACAAAGAGTTCCTACCGAACCGCCGCCCAGAGCCCGGTGCCGACGCGGATGCCGTCGATGGGCTTTCGCTTCAACCGCCGGGCTGACCACGAAATCTCCGGTGTCGGAGTCGAAGCCGGCCGATCGACCAACTACCGGAGATCTCGCTGCGTCAGAGACTTTGCTCTCGAGGCTCTTTCACACGTGCGTTGCGCTTCGAGGCTCGATCTCGGTGCGGTTCACTGAGGTCCCGCGACGCACGGATTCGGAAGCGCGGACATCGTGGCCAGGTCGCAGACGCCGCTGGTCAATATCTGCAGGGGGGCGGCGACCAGGAGCACGAGGATTCCGATGATGTCGCCGCGCTCGAGGTAATACAGGCCCGTGCGTGCCGCCGCCGATCCGGAGTCCGCCGCCGACGAGCCGGTTCCGGCCGCGGCAGCGGTCATCGGGACCACGCTGATCGGTTCGGCCGTCGCGCCGGCCGCGGTGACGACGAGAGTCGCCGCGGCGGCCGAGGCGGCGGCGAGGCGAAGGGTGGTACGCATCATCGCGCTCCTATGTTCGAGAATCAGTATTCACATACTAGCCAAGGCGAAACCGGTTGTGTGGATATCGAGAAGGGGCGGTCGGCGTCTGCAGTGCAGCGCGCAGCCCTGCGGACCAGGTCAATTTGGCTTTGAACAGCGAGTATGCAGTGGCTTACAGCTGGTCCAAGCCCGCCTGCCGTGCGGAAGGGGGTCATCCCGCGTCGTGGCACCGACCGCGTCGTTGCGTTACTGATCTGAATATGCAGTCACTTAAAGGTCGACAGGCGCTCGTCGGATCCGTGCGCGTGCAGGAGGAAGGAGGCTCGATCTCGACGCGATCGGCGGGATCGTAACCGGACGCGGTCGGTTCCTCGCGGGATCATCCGCTACGGCACTGCGTTACTCGGTTCGGCGGCTGCGCTCATCGGCGGAAGCCGCGGGTGCCGTACCCGCCGGCGCGAGGAGTCCGGCGGTCGTTGTGGCGACATTGGCGAGCTTCTTCCCAAACTACGCCACCTGACTTAATCTCGGGTGGCGAGGAACGGAGGCGGATGGCACGGCACAGCGATGCGGCGCGGCGCGCCCTGATGGACGCGGCCGAGGAACTGTACGGCCGGTACGGCATCGACCAGGTCTCCGGCCGGCGGATCGCCGAACACGCGGGCAACGCCAACCACTCCGCGGTCGCCTACCACTTCGGCGATCGGGACGGGTTGATCGGTGCCATGCTGGACCGTTACACCGAGCAGTCCGAGCCGATGCGGGCCGGCATGCTGGCCGCGCTCGAACCGGAGCCCACGCTGGTGGAATTGCTGCGCTGCCTGATCATCCCCGCCGTTCGCAGCCTGGCCGACCGGCCCGCGCCCTCGTGGCGGGCGCGCTTCGTCAACCAGGTGCGCGCCACGCCGTCGGCGGCGGCGCTGCTGGAGCGGCCGATCGGCGGGCGCGCGGCCACCGACACGATCATGGCGGCGACCCGGGAACGGTTGCGTGGCATCGACCAGCAGGTGCTGGACGGCCGTGGCTGGATTCTCACCCGGATGGTGTTCGAGGTCTGCGCCGCCTACGAAGCGGAGGTCGCGGCGGGGGAGCGGGAGCCCGACTGGACCGCTTTGGGCTGTTTCCTCACCGACGCGGCGGCGGGGATGCTCGCCGCGCCGGTCACCGTCGCCGGCGGGTTCGCTCCGGATCCGTCGCTTCTTCGCATTTGAGAGGATCTTTCATGGCAGGACGTGTAGCGGGCAAGGTCGCGCTGATCACCGGCGCGGCGCGCGGCCAGGGCCGGGCCCACGCGATTCGGCTGGCCCGGGAGGGTGCCGACATCGTCGCGATCGACCTGGCCGGGCCGCTGCCCGGGGTGCCCTACGACTCGCCCACGCCGGACGACCTCGATGAGACCGTGCGGCAGGTGAAGGAGGCAGGCGGCCGCATCGTCGCTTCCATCGCCGATGTGCGCGATATCGACGCCCTGCGTTCGGCCACCGACGCCGCGGTCACCGAACTGGGCAGGCTCGACGTCGTGATCGCCAATGCGGGCATCTGTATCCCCGCCGCGTGGGACAGGATCACCCCCCAGGCGTTCCGGGACACCATCGACACCAATGTGATCGGAGTCTGGAACACCGTCATGGTCACCGCGCCGCACGTGATCGCGGGCGGGTGCGGCGGCTCGATCGTGCTCACCAGTTCCTATGCCGGGGTGAAGATGCAGCCGTTCATGGTGCACTACACCGCCAGCAAGCATGCGGTGACCGGAATGGCGCGGGCTTTCGCCGCCGAGCTCGGCAAATACGAGATCCGGGTCAACAGCATCCATCCCGGCGGCGTGCACACGCCCATGGGTTCGGGTGACATGCAGTCCGCGCTCGCCGCGGCGGGGGAGACCAACCCGCTGCTCAACGGCATGGGCACCCCATTCCTGCCACGCTGGGCGGCGACCGCCGAGGAAATCGCCGACACGGTGCTCTTCCTGGTCAGCGACGAATCGAAGTACATCACCGCGGTGCCACTGTCCATCGATGGCGGTGCCGCGCACTTCTGAGGCGAACCGACGCACAACAAGCGCGAGTTCTACGGCTCGAAATCGTGGATACGCGCCGGCTCCGCCGGACCCGAGGAGTTGTCGGCGCAGCGACCGCTGACCTGGAGCTTCGGGGTGGACCGCATCGAAGCACCCCCGCAAGCGCGGAATCCGCCGCCGGCAAACAGGGCCGGTGGCGGATCGGGGTCGGGGCGGTCAGACGCCGCGGTTCTCCGACTTGATCATCCACGCCAGCTTCTCCAGCGAGTCGATCACCTGATGCAGCAGATCGCTGGTGCTGGGGTCCTCGGCGTCCACGGCGTCGTGCACGTCACGGATGGTGTCGACCGCGGCGTAGGTCCGCGTCGTGATCAAATCGACCACGTCGGCGGTGTTCACCTCTCGAGCGGGGAAGGGTGGGAGGCTCGTCGTCGCGGCGACGGTGTCGGAACGCCCGTCGGGGACGGCGTCGAGGGCCCGCATCCGCTCGGCGATGGTGTCGCTGCTCCCGCGGGCCGCATCGACGAGTTCGTCGAGTTGCAGATGCAGGTCGCGGAAGTTGGTCCCGACGACGTTCCAGTGCGCCTGCTTGCCTTGCAGGTGCAGTTCGATGAGATCGACGAGCACGCGCTGCAGGTCGGCGGTCAGCCGAGGGGAGGCAGTGAAATTGCGGACATCGTCGGCGAGACGGCGGTTGGTCCGCTGCTGAGTCCGCGGTGCGGCAGTCATGTTTGTACTCCTTCCGGAATCCTTCACACGTATCAACCGCCGACTTCTTTGGAATCATTCCAGATTACACTGTTGGGTGGATCACCGGGCTCCAGGTCGGTGATGGCCCGCCCTCTTGTCGCCCGAGGTCGGCGCGCGCGAGTCCGCGAGGCCGTCGGCTACTCGGTCGGCCGACGTTCCACGACGATGATCGATCGTCGGGTCCGGCGTGGTGATTTTCCGACAGTCTCGGCCGACACATGGTTCCGGCAAACTTCGGCGGATGCAATACCCTCGTTCAGGTGCGCATCTCGTCGAGCGCGTCGACCGCCACGCATCCAGTGTGACTGCTGCCGCCGCTTACGTCCCCCACTGCCTCTCCCGGCCGACCCGAGAAGCGGCACGATCAGCCGATCATCGAGGTTGTCCTCCGCCGCACCGCGAGCTGGGTCTGCCTGGGTGGCAACGAGTTGGGTGGGTGGGCAGCGGCGTGTTCGGTCCGGCCCTACACTCGACGCACACGCACGCTTTCGACGGAGGTGATCGGCGGTTGAATCCCATGGATCCGCGCGACCAGCACACCGCACGTTATGAAGCCGGTTATCAGCCGGGTAATTACCGTGATCCCGGGTACGGCCAAGATCACGGGTACAGCCAAAGTGCTGGACAGGGCCGGGATCCCGGATACAGCCAGGGTTCCGGGTACGGCCGGGATCACGAATACAACGCGTATCAGCAGTCCGATCATCCGGATCAGCAGCGGTCCCGGCCGCAGCAGGGGCCGGACGTCAACATCGGCATGTTCACCGGCGGTGTGATCGCGGCGGCGGTGGTGACCGCGCTGGCGGCCTGGCTGTGCGCCTGGATCATCGAAATAGTCGCCACCCGGGTGAGCGAAAGCGGCAATTTCGGGGTGTGGAACCCGATGGCCCAGGACGCGTACTGGTTCGCGGTGGTGGCTTTCATCTGCGCGCTGCTGGGCGGGGTGCTGTGGTATCTGCTTCGCCTGGGCACTCCGTCACCGGAACTGTTCTTCAGCTGGATCGTGGGAATCCTCACCGCCGCGGCGGTGATCATTCCACTGGCGCTGTCCAGCGACCTCTGGGTGGGAATCTCCACGGGCATCGAGCATCTGGTGATCGGGCTGCCGATCTTCAGCCTGGTGCGCATGGTGGGCGCGAAGAGCATCGTTTACCCGTGACGAACGAGATCGGCAGCAGACGCACAACCACGCCGCTCCGGTGTTCCCACCGGTTCCGGCGTCGCCGCGGGTGACGGGCCGATCAGTTCGCGGCGCCGGTTCCAGCACCGGGCAGACGCACGGTGAATTCGGTGTGGCCGGCTTCGCTGGCCACCGATATATCGCCGCCGTGCGCCTTGACGACGGCCGCGACGATCGCCAGACCGAGGCCGGTGCTGCCCGCCCGCCGCGAGCGCGACGAGTCGCCGCGCGCGAAACGGTGAAAGACGGTGGGCTGTAGAGCCTCCGGTATGCCCGGACCATCGTCGGTCACCTGTAACACGGCTCCCCCCTCGCCGTGAAATCGCAGCGAGGTGAGCACCGTCGTGCCGGGGCCGGTGTGGACCCGCGCGTTGGTCAGCAGATTCGCCAGCACCTGGTGCAGCCGGGCAGCGTCACCGGTGGTCACCACCGGCTCGTCGGGAAGCTCCAGATCCCAGCGATGCTCGGGCCCCGCGATGTGCGCGTCACTCACCGCGTCCACCGTGAGCTGGGTCAGATCCACCGGCTCGTGTTCGAGTCCGCGTCCGGAGTCCAACCGCGCGAGCAGCAGCATGTCCTCCACCAAACCCGTCATCCGCCGGGATTCGGACTCCACCCGGGCCATCGCGTTGGCCACCTCGCGGGGCACCTCGGCGCGTTTGCGCTGGGCCAGTTCGGCGTAGCCGCGGATGGCGGCCAGCGGGGTGCGCAGCTCGTGGCTGGCATCGGCGAGGAATTGCCGGACTCGGGTCTCGCTGTCGTGACGTGCGGATAACGCGCTGGTGATGTGATCGAGCATGCGATTGACGGCTGAGCCGAGCTGGCCGACCTCGGTGCGCGGATCGGCGTCCCCGGCCGGAACCCGCACGGGCAGTACCACTTCACCGCGACCGAGTTCGAGGCCTGCCACCCGCGCGGCCGTCGCCGCGACCCGATCCAGCGGCGCGAGCGCGTGCCGGATCAGCCAGATGCCGACCAGTATCGCGACGATCGACACGACCGCGGTGACAATTCCCAGGATCAGCAGGACGCGCAGCAGCGTCGCATCGACGGCGGTCAACGGCAATCCGGTGACGACTACGTCGCCCGACCAGGTGGTGTCCGCCACCACTCGATACCGGCCCTGGCCGCCGAGAACGACATCCACCGGTTCGCCGGTGGCCGCCACCGCGGCGAGCTGCTGTTGCGCGGCCCGCGACAGCGATTCCTGCATGCCGTCGGCACCTACGCGGCCCGCTTCGGTGACGCTTCCTCCGTGCACGATGGCGCCGATCATCTCGGGCT
>NZ_JBHVDM010000036.1:0-65752 GCF_042802775.1 Nocardia sp. NPDC057455
GCCCCGGACTCTCCCGAGTCCGGGGCGGTCGTGTCGGTGCGGCCGAATCGCTCAGCCGGTCGGTCCGGCCGCGCGGATCGCGGGAAGGATGACGTCGGCGACGCCACGCATGCCCAGCGGAGTGAGGTGGTAGGGCAGCAGTGTCTCGGTGGCGATGACGGGGTCGATCCAGCGGACACCGACGGGCGCGCACGCGTCACGGCCTACCGAGGCGGCGCGGGTGTCGACGTAGGTCGCGCCGTGCTCCGCGGCGACGCGGGCCACTACGGTGTTGAGGTGGTCGAAGGCCGCTTGGATGGGCGCGGCATCGGACGGTCGAAGGCCGACCAGCTCCGGACAACCGCCGTCGCGCACATAGGTCGGCCAGCCGTCGACGACGATCATCGCCTGCGGCGCCAGAGCCGAAATCTGTTGCAACGCCGTCGCATAGGGTGCCGCGATCGCATCGATGGCGGAGGCCCAGTCCGCACCGGCGCACCCTCCTACGCCGGAGAGACCGTAGACATGGCAGGCGACGATGTGCTCGGCCATCAACGCGTCGTTGGCGCCGATGTGCACCGTGACCAGCCTGGTGCCGGGGCCGAGCGCCTCGAACTGTGGTGGAATGCCCGGCTGCTGCGCGGCGGCGAGATCCGGGATGCGCGCGGAGTTGCAGGTGCGGTCGTCGAGCCGCAATCCGAGATCCCGCGCGATCAGCTTCGGTGTGTTCGCGGTCGAGCGGAGGCAGCGCGGTGGGGCGGTGACGTCGAAGTTCCGCACGCCCGTGGTGGCCGCCCCGGAATCGCCAAGCGCGACGTACTCGGCACCGCCGTCGATGGGGGCGGCCTCGGCGGGGGCGGTGGCGCCCAAAGCGATCGAGCAGGCGGTGACCGCGACGGCCCGTGCAAGATTCGTCATGTCGGATCCTGTCCGTCCGTTCGTCGGCGCGCTCACGGGACATGTACGTCTCTGTGCCGAACGGTACTCGGCAAGCCGGGCCCACGGGCGGAATCGGGTGGCAGACTTCCAGGTATGACGACATCTGGATGGGCCGACGTGGACCGCTATCTCGTGGAGACGCTGGTGGCGGATCCCGATTCCGACGCGGCGTTGGAGGCGAACAAGGCGGCCGGCCTGCCCCCGATCGACGTGTCACCGCCGCAGGGCAAATTCCTGCATCTGCTCGCCAGGACGGTCGGGGCGCGGCGTGTGCTGGAGATCGGCACGCTCGGCGGATACAGCACGATCTGGCTCGCTCGCGCGGTCGGACCCAAGGGCCGGGTTGTCACGCTGGAGTTCGCCGCCGAGCACGCCGAGGTGGCGCGGGCCAACCTGGAGCGGGCGGGTGTCGGCGACCGGGTGGAGATCCGGGTCGGCGCCGCACTGGACAGCTTGCCCGTGCTCGCGGAAGAGGACCCGGACCCGTTCGACCTGGTGTTCATCGACGCCGACAAAGTGAACAACTCGAATTACGTACTGTGGGCGCTGCGGCTGACCCGGCCGGGCTCGGTGATCATCGTCGACAACGTCGTGCGCGGCGGCGCGATCGCCGAGGAGCATTCCGAGGACCCGAACGCGCAGGCCGGTCGCGAGCTGGTCGAGCTGCTCACCGCCGAGCCGAGCCTGGACGCGACCGTGGTCCAGACCGTCGGCGGCAAGGGCTGGGACGGCTTCGCCTATGCCGTGGTGAACGGCGACAGCGCCGAGTGAATCCGCTCGGCTAGGGCTCCAGCACCACCTTGCCGGTCGTTGCGCGCGTTTCCAGCGCGCGGTGCGCCGCGGCCGCGTCGGCGAGCGCGAAGCGATGGACCGCGGGACGCAGCCGGCCGGCGGCCGCCTCGGCCATGGCGCGGTTCTCGAGGACGCGCAGATCGCCGCCGGCCCGCGCCGACATCGGCGGGCCGATCACCATCTCCGAGGTGATGCCGCGTTCGGCCAGTTCTCGGGCGGAAAGCCGCACCGGCCCTTCGGCGGCCGACTTGCCGGACCAGCCGTAGACCAGATGCTGTCCGCCCGGTGCGAGCAGATCGATGCCGGCGCGGGCGACGTCGCCGCCGACCGAGTCGAACAGCACATGCGCCCCGTGGTCGCCGACATGCGCGCGGACCCGCTCGGGCCAGTCCGGCGACAGGTAGTCCACCGCCAGGTCGGCGCCGTTGCGCCGCACCTGGTCGACTTTCGCGGGGCCACCGGCCAGGCCGATCACCATGGCCCCGGCGTTGTTCGCGTATTGCACGAGCAGGGTGCCGATGCCGCCCGCCGCGGCCGTCACCAGCACGATGCTGCCGGGCTTCAGTTCGGTGAATTGGAGGATTCCCATGGTGGTCCGTCCGGTGCCGATCATCGCCACCGCCTCCGCCGCGTCCAGGTTCGCCGGGATCTCGTGCAGCCGGGCGGCCTCCGTCACGGCCAGTTCGGCGTAACCGCCGGGCACCACGCCGAGATGGGCCACCGCCTGCGCGCCCAGCAGGCTCGCGGACACACCTGCGCCCACGCGGTCGATGGTGCCCGCGACTTCGCGGCCTGGGATGGTCGGCAGCTCCGGGGCGGGAAACGGCCCGGCCCGGCCCTCGCGCAGGGCCGTATCGATCAAATGCACACCGGCCGCCGCCACGGCGATGCGGACCTGGCCGGGGCCGGGGGCGGGATCGGGTACGGGTTCGTAGCGCAGATTCTCGGCCGGGCCGAAGGCATGGAGGCGAATGGCGTGCACGGTGGCTCCCTTGTCGTGCGGCGGTCACCGGCCAGCCTGCAACATCAAGTCAGGTCGAGGTCAACCGATCACGGCGCGCGGCTCTGGCCTCGAATCCGTCGCAGAGCGCGTCGAGGCCGTCGTAGAGCAGTTCCTCCTGCGTCAGGTCGCCCACACCGCTGCCGGCCAGATCGGTCAGGACGGGTGGGACCGGTTGCGGTGCCGTGCCGTTCAGCAGTGTCCGCAGCGCGTTGTCGCCGCCGGGATCCATGCCTTTGCGCGCCATCAATTCGGCGCTGATCTCCGGCAGCGTCGCACCGGAGATGTGATTCCACACGGAGAAGGACATGCCGGTCGCCTCGCGGGTGGACACGCCGAGTTCCCGGAAGCCGTCCACCAACCAGGCCAGGCAGGCCAGGCTCTGCGGCCCGAAACTGTAACGCGGAGTGGCGAAGGTGAGCAGCACCCACGGATGCCGACGGTACAGGGCCCAGTCGATCTCGGCGGCGATGCGCACCCGGTCGCGCCAGGTCCACCGCTGTCCTTCGGGAGAGGGGTAGGGGTTGCGCCGGGCCACTTCGTCGGTCATCAACGCGAGCAGTTCGTCTTTGTTCGCGACATGGCGATACAGCGACATGGCGCCGACGCCGAGCCGGTCGGCGATGCGTCGCATGGACAGCGCGTCCAAACCCTCCGCGTCGGCGAGTTCGATCGCGGTATCGACTATGGCGGCGCGGTGCAGCATGCGTACACTGTACCCGGACTCATGCGTACGACGTACGCGCCAGCGAGAGGATGTTCGGCGATGACAGACGTGCAGCCGGTGCGGACCGCGCCGTCGACGACCGGCTCGCACCGCGCCTGGCTGGGCCTCGCGGTCCTGCTGCTGCCGGTGCTGCTGGTGTCGATGGACATCTCGGTGCTGTTCCTCGCGCTGCCGACGCTGACCCTCGACCTGGATCCGTCGGCGGACCAGCAGCTGTGGATCCTGGACATCTACGGCTTCCTGATCGCGGGATTGCTCATCACCATGGGCAATCTCGGCGACCGGATCGGGCGGCGCAACATCTTGCTCGTGGGCGCCGCGGTCTTCGGCATCGCTTCGGTGATCGCCGCGTTCGCGCCCAGCGCGGGCGTGCTGATCGCGGCGCGGGCGCTGATGGGCATCGGCGGTGCGACGCTGCTGCCGTCCAGCCTGGCGCTGATCTCGAGCCTGTTCCCGGACGCGCGGGAGCGGGCCGCCGCGATCGGCGTCTGGACGGCGTTCTTCGCAGGCGGCTCTGCCGTGGGGCCGATCATCGGGGGCGTGCTGCTGCATCACTTCTGGTGGGGTTCGGTGTTCCTCATCAACATCCCGGTGCTATTGGTGCTGTTCGCGTTCGGTCCGTTCGTCCTGCCGGAACACCGGGCGGGCGTGCGGGGGCCACTGGACCTGCCGAGCGTCGCCTTGTCGATCGGCGGCATCCTGCCGGTGGTGTACGGCATCAAACACGCCGCGACCGAAGGCATCGACGCGCAGGCGATCGTCATCGCGCTGACCGGCGCGGTGATCCTGACCGTGTTCGTGCGTAGGCAGCGCCGGCTCGACGAACCGCTGCTCGATCTGCGATTGTTCGCCCGGCCCCAGTTCTCGGTGGCCATCGGGGCCAGTCTGACCGGCATGATGTCGCTGGCCGGGCTGAGCTACCTGACCAGCATCTACCTGCAGTCGGTGACCGGGCGCACGCCGCTGGCCGCGGCGCTGCTCGGCATCCCGATGGCGATCGCCGTTTTCGTCTGCTCGGTGGGCGGCGCCCCGGTCGGACATCGCTTCGGCGCTCGCACCACCTTCGTGTTCGCTCTGCTCGCCTCCGCGGTGGGTAACCTGATGCTGCTCGGTGTCGGCGCGCACGGCGGGCTCGGGTGGTATCTGGCCGGGTCCACGATCGCCGGAGTCGGCTACGGTCTGGCCTTCACATTGGTGTCCGAGGTGTCGGTGTCCTCGGTGCCCCCGGAGCGGGCCGGGTCGGCGGTAGGCATCTCGGAGACCAGTTTCGAACTCGGCAACGCGCTGGGGTTGGCGCTGCTCGGCTCGCTCGCGGCGCTGATCTTCCGGTCCGGGGGTGACTACGCGGCGACGCTCGGCGAGACCATCCAGCAGGCCGGTGGCGACGCGGCGCTGATCGAGGCGGCGCGCGGATCCTTCGTCGACGGCATGCACGTCGCGGTGGCCGTCGGCGCTACTGTGCTCACCGCGATGGCGCTGATCGCGCGGTTCGCCTCGCCCCGCCCGCGCTGAGCCGCGCGGCCGGGATCAGCGCCCGAACACCGCCGCCACGACCTCGGCCGCCCAGCGGTTCATCGGCCGGACGATCGTGCCGTGCACCCAGCGAACGGGGCGTACCACCAGCGCGTGCCAGACGACCGCGAAGGCGGCGAATACCGGGCGCAGCACGTAGCGGTAAACCGCCCGGCACGGAATCACTACGAGCACGCCCACGATGAGGGTGGCCACACGCCCCCCGTACCGGGCGGTCGCGCGCACCACGGCCCACAGTGGGCGGAGCACCCAACGCCACAATTGCGACAGAGGCCAGACGATCAGCCACTCGACGATGTGGTGGCACACCCAGGCGATGGCATAGACGATCGGGGACACGATCCAGCGCAGCAGCCAAGCCCCGGCGGGGCGGATCACTCTGCGCCACAAGAAAACTTCCACCGCATGCCGCAGCGGTCGCAACAGGTACTCCAGCAGGAGGGAGGCCAACGGCGTGAGCACCGATCCCCACAGCAGTTGTCGGAGTACCCAGCCCCACAAGAAGTCCTTCACGAAGATCCACGCGGGCCGCAGCATCCAGTGCCATATCAGTTCGGCCACCGGAACCAACAGATGGCGCGCGACGAACACGAGCACCGCTCCGGTGACGCGACCGAGCAGGAGAATGCCCTCCCACAACAGGCGGATCGGGACCAGCACCACGATCGCGATCCCACGCGCGATCCACTGCGCGATCGAGATCTGCGTGTCCGGCGTCGACACGATGTTCCCCCTCGGCTGCTGCGCCGGGGCGAAGTCCGGCGAAAGAGTCTCCGTGGAACCTACATTCGAGCACATCGCCGCTACGGGGCGCGTGAGTAGAAATGCTCGAGTCGCGCACCGGCGCGCCTCCATGGGATCGAACGCCGTTCGCGATATTGTCAAATGTCATATTTTCGCACGATCCTGAGTCCCCGATCGCGCTTCCAGGCCCGGCATCGAGGCGGTCCAGGCGTTTCTCCGCCGCTGAGAGGACAATGTCTCCGCAGCCGACCGCAACTCGTATGGGACATGTCGCCGCCGGCCGATCACGCGAACCCCGGGTGGGTGCGCTGATCGACGCCTACAGTCGGATTCGTGAACCGCGCCCGGGCCTCGAGCAACGGCCGGCCGATCGCCGAACGGGTGGCGACGCGGCTGCTGTATCCCACGTCGCGTCCGCGCGAGCAGGCGTTGCGCGCCGCGGTGGGCGGCAAGATCGCGCTGGTCACCGGTGCGTCGCACGGGATAGGCAAGGGCAGTGCGCGCAAGCTGGCCGCGGCGGGCGCGATCGTCCTGCTCGTGGCCCGCTCCGGTGACGAACTCGACCGGCTGGCCGCGGAGATCACCGCCGCGGGCGGTGTCGCGCACACCTACGCCACCGATCTGACGGACATGGACGCCGTCGAACGGCTCGGCCGCGCGCTCCTCGACGAGCACGGCCGCCTCGACGTGGTGATCAACAACGCGGGCAAGTCGATCCGCCGCCCGATCGCCGAGTCCTACGACCGTTTCCACGATTTCACCCGCACGATCGATGTGAACTACCTCGGCCCGGTGCGCCTGCTGCTCACGCTGCTGCCCGCCATGTGCGCTCGCGGCGGAGGCCATATCGTCAATGTGTCCACCTGGGGCGTGCGCATGCCGCCCGCGCCCCGCTGGGCTGCCTACGGCGCGTCGAAATCCGCCTTCGACGTCTGGTTGCGCAGTGTCGCGGCCGAGGTGGCCTGCGACGGCGTCACCACCACCTCGATCTACCTGCCGCTCGTGCACACCAGGATGAGCGCGCCCACCGACTTCAGTCGTGTCCCCGGGCTGACCGTGGACGAGGCCGCCGACTTGGTCTGCCACGCGGTGACCGCCAAGCCACGGGAGATCGCTCCGTGGTGGTCGGCCCCGGTGCAGGCATGGACCGACCTGACCCGCGGCCGTGCCCAGCGCTTCATGGAGCGCGCCTTCCACCGCTGACCCGCAACGACCGGGGTCTCCGGTCGGCGGGCCGGGACATAGGATCGACCGATGCGTGCATCCACTGCGACCGGTCCGGCTGCGTCCGGCCTGACGATGGTGCTCGCGCTCGCCGACTCGCGACTGCCGATCGGCGGCCACGTGCACTCCGGCGGCGTGGAAGAAGCCGTCGCGTCCGGCTCGGTCCGCGACGTCGCGACGGTGGAGCTGTATCTGCGCCGCCGGATCCGGACCTCGGGACTGGTGGCCGCGTCGCTTGCCGCGGCGGTGTGCGCGGGCGAACTGAATCCGGCGCGCGCCGAGGCGGAAGCCGACGCCCGCACGCCCGCACCAGCCGCACGTGCCGCGTCGCGCGCGCAGGGCCGCGGCCTGTCGCGCCTGGCCAAACAGTTGTGGCCCCGGCACGATTGGTCGCCGCTCGGCACCACACCGCATCTGTCCACGGTCTTCGGCATGGTCGGCGCGGCTGCCGCGGTGCCGTCCAGGGAGATCGCGGGCGTAGTCGTCTACACGACCCTGACCGGCGCGGCCACCGCTGCCCAGCGTTTGCTGGCCCTGGATCCCGCCGCGATCGCCGCGTGCACGATCCGGCTGGCCGACCTGTGTGACCGCGTCGCCTCCGAGGCCGTGACCGGTCTGGCCGCGATGTCCGATCCGCTGCAGGACGTGCTCGCCGAGCGCCACCGGCAGCGGGACATACCCCTGTTCGCGAGCTGAAGCCCCGGAAGAAGGAGACCGCGCCATGCCCCCGCATCTGATCGACGGTGAGCCGCACGACCACGGTCACGAGCGGCCGAAACGGACCCGCACGCCCGGAGAGGCACTGCGCATCGGCATCGGCGGCCCGGTCGGGTCGGGCAAGACCGCGCTGGTGGCCGCGCTGTGCAGGCAGTTGCGCGACGAGCTGTCGCTGGCGGTGCTGACCAACGACATCTACACCACCGAGGACGCCGATTTCCTGCGCAGGCACGCGGTCCTGCCGGACGAGCGGATCACCGCCGTGCAGACCGGCGGCTGCCCGCACACCGCCATTCGCGACGACATCACCGCCAACCTCGACGCCATCGATGACCTGGTGGCCGCCAACCCGCCGCTGGATCTGATCCTGGTCGAATCCGGCGGCGACAATCTGACCGCGACCTTCTCCTCCGGCCTGATCGACGTGCAGATCTTCGTGGTGGACGTGGCGGGCGGCGACAAAGTCCCGCGCAAGGGCGGTCCCGGCGTAACCTTCTCGGACCTGCTGGTGGTCAACAAGACCGATCTGGCGCCGCTGGTCGGCGCGGATCTCGGCGTGATGGAGCGGGACGCGGCGCGGGTGCGCGCCAACCGGCCGACCGTGCTCGTCTCGCTCACCGGGGACCCGGCGGCGACACCGGTGCTGGCCTGGGTGCGCGAGCAGCTGCGCGCGGTCGCCGAGCGGGACCGCGCGGGCGCGGGCGAATCCGCCGCCGCGCACTGAGTGCCGCTGTTGCGCACCGAATTACGAATACTCGCCCACCCGGCGGCCCTTCCGGAGATCCATGCTCGCGGCGGGTTGTCGGCCCGCCGCACGGGCCCGCGAACGGTCCATCTGATCGGCACCGCAGCTACGCCGCTGGGCGGCGACGAACTCGACATCGTGATCGTGGTCGCGCCCGGCGCCGAATTGACGGTGCGCTCGGTCGCGGCGACACTCGCACTACCGGGCCCCGCGACGCCCCTGTCGTCCGGCCGCTGGCACCTGGAGGTCGGCAGCGGGGGAGTGCTGGATTTCGATCCGGAGCCGATGATCGTCGCCGGTGGCGCGCGGCACCACACCGTCACCACGATCCGGCTGGCCTCCGGCGCCCGGCTGCGCATGCGCGAACGTGTCCAAGTCGGCCGCGCGGGCGAGGACGGCGGCGAGTGGCGCGGAGACCTGATCGCTGACGTGGACGACATGCCGCTACTACGCCATCGGCTGGCACTGGGCGCGGGCACACCGGCCGATGACGCGCTGTCCGCGCCTCGGGCTCTGGAGAGCGAACTGGTCTACCCGGACGAATGCGCCGCGACGACGACCGGCTTGACGCAGACCCGGCTGCCGCTGGCGGCGGGTGGCAGCTTGTTCACCCGCACCGGGACGCTGCTGAGCGCCTCCGGTGGGGAACACGCCGAAGCAAGTAGCTGATCGAGGGCGGATCGGCTGGAGATTCGCTCGGTCCGCGGGAAGCCGACATCCCTGGCGGGCTGTCGAAAGCGGGTCCAGTGCCGTGTGTGATTCGTTCCTTACAGGTGTAATCCGACGAGACATGGAGAAAGAAAGGGTGGGAGCTCGACAGCGTCGTCGGGTTCCCACCCTTCCGGCTCGCTCCTCGGACACGTCATCCGATCAGCCGTCGGCCGCGTCTGTCGCCTCCGGAGCCGGATCGGTGACCTCCGGAGCCGGGTCGCCCGACTGCGGCGCGCTGAGCGCCCGGGGAGGTGCGCTGAGCGCGTGCACCGCCCCGAGTCCCGCGCCGATGCCCGCGCCGATGGCGGACAGCGGGGCGGCCATCAGAGCCGCACCGTAGGCTGCCCCGATCGGGCCTGCGGCGAGGCCGATCGGCGCGAACGGCAGACCGATGGCCAGGGCGAGACCGCCGCCGACGGCTGCTCCGAACAGTGCGAACGGGCTGGCGAACACGAAGCCCGCCGCCGCGCCGATCGCGGCGGCGCCCACAGTCTGGCCCGCCACCCGATCGGACCTCGTGCGCTCCATTCCGACCGAGTCGAGGAAGGTCGCGATATTCGCCTCGGCCATCGCGGCGCCGTCGTTGATCTGGATCGCCTGCTCCCGGTAAAGCCATTCCGGCGCGTCGACCTGCACGTCACCGAAGCGCAACTTGCCGGAAGGCGGTGCGATCGGCGGTACCGGGGCGACCGGAACCGGTGCATGCAGCCCGACCAGCGGAGCCAGGTACTGGTGGTCCGGCAGGGGACGCGCCCACTGCAACGAACTCAATATGTCGTCCGGAATCCGCAGACCCTCATAGGGGCGCATGTTCGGCGCCTCGGCGCCGGGCCACTGGGCCTGCTCGGCGATTTCGGTCCTGGTCACCGGAACGGGCTGATCGGGCTCGGCATTCGCCGTACCGGCTCCCACCAGCGCGAGAACGAGAGGAACCGTCCCCGCGGCGACGATGGAGCCCAGCTTCGGCCGATACGGTGCGGGTTCTCGGTGCTTGCCTGTGCCCATAGATCACCTTTCCTCCGAAGGAGACGTCGACGCCTCACATTCGGATCTGTCGGCGACCTGGATTGGTCGAGCGCGCTACGACACCGGTCAGCCCGCTTTGGCGTCGGTATGCGCCTTGTCCACGGCGACCCGGCTGTTGGTGGCGGTACCGAGGGCGGCGGCCAGTTGTTCGGCGTCTTCGTCGTCGCCGTTGCTGATCGCCTCCAAGGCCAGCCGGGCGAACACCCACTGCTCGGTGGCCGCCATCTGCCCGCGACTGCGGCCGAGGAAGGTGACGAACCACTGGATGACGGTGATGATGCGGCTGCGGTAGCCGACCAGGTAGTACAGGTGCAGCGCCAGCCAGGCCAGCCACGCGATGAACCCGCCGAACTCGAGCTTGCCCACCTGGCAGACGGCGCTGAACCGCGAGATGGTGGCCATGCTGCCCTTGTTGAAGTACTTGAACGGCTTGCGCTCCTGAGGCGTCTGGCCCTTCAGCCCCGCCTTGATCTGCTTGGCGGCGTAGGTCGCGCCCTGGATGGCGCCCTGCGCCTGGCCGGGCACGTTCGGCACCGACATCAGATCGCCGACCACGAAGACGTTCGGGTGGCCTTTGACGGTCAGGTCCGGTTCGACCACGACCCGGCCCGCGCGGTCGACCTCCGTGCCCTCGGACTGGTCGGCGATCATCTTGCCCAACGGGCTGGCCTGCACACCCGCCGACCAGACCTTGCACGCCGACTCGATGCGGCGGATCGTGCCGTCGGAGTCCTTCACCGTGACGCCGAACGCGTCGACATCGATCACCATGGCGTTGAGCTGGATCTCGACGCCCATCTTCTCCAGTCGCCGTTCGGCTTTGCCGCCGAGCTTGGGCCCCATCGGCCCGAGCACCGCGCCTGCGCCCTCGATGAGCACGACCCGCGCGTCGCGAGGGTCGATGTTGTGGAAGGTGCCCTCCAGGGTGCGGTCGGACAGCTCGGCGATCTGCCCGGCCAGCTCGACGCCGGTCGGTCCCGCGCCGACGATGACGAAGGTCAGCAGCCGGTCGCGCTCCTCCTGCGTTGTCGCGAGCTCGGCTTGTTCGAAGGCGCCGAGGATCCGGCCGCGTAGCTCGAGCGCGTCATCGATCGTCTTCATGCCCGGCGCGTAGGTGGCGAATCGGTCGTTGCCGAAGTAGGACTGCTGGGCGCCGGTCGCGACGATCAAGCTGTCGAACGGGGTGACCGTGTCCTGGTCGAGCAGGCGCGAGGTGACCGTGTTGCCGGTCAGGTCGATATCGGTGACCTCGCCGAGCAGCACCTGCGCGTTCTCCTGCTTGCGCAGCACGAGCCGGGTGGCCGGCGCGATCTCGCCGACCGACAGGATGCCGGTGGCGACCTGGTAGAGCAGGGGCTGGAACAGGTGGGTCGAGGTCTTCGAGATCAGCGTGATGTCGACGTCGGCGCGCTTGAGGTGCTTGGTGCCGAACAGGCCGCCGAAGCCCGAGCCGATCACCACCACCCGGTGTCGGCCGTTCTCGACAGTCTGAGTGCTCATCGTCCTGCTCCTCGATGGACCTTGGGGGCGTCCCCGGCGGCGATTCCTGACAGCTAAACCGTAGCCGCCGCGCCGGGCAGCGTCACGGCGAGATCCCCGTTCCTGGCGTGTTGCGGTACGACATCTCATCGTCGCGGGGCCGGGGCGGGGAGGATCGTCGTGACCGATCCGGCTGAGCGGACGAGGCCGGGAGCCTACGATGGGCGTTGTCGCTCAAGGAGGATTGCCATGGTCGCCGGTGACCGTGCGGTCGGCCGAAAGCCCAGCGTGCAGGCCGAATCGGAGAACATCGCGCTGATCGAGGTGCCGCACGGCCATCTGATCGACCGGGCGCTGGGGTTGCTGCCGGAACGGCGCCAGGTGCTGGCCACCCCGCCGCGGGGCAGCGACACCCTGCCGGTGCGCGGCGATGCCGGACTGCCCTACCTGGGCCGGGCATTGCACTATATGCGCTGGGGTCCGGCCGAGATGATGGAGCGCTACCGCCGGTACGGACCCGTCGCGCTGAACACCTCGCTCGGCGTGGACCGTGTGCTGGTCGCGGGACCCGACGCGCTGGACGAAGTGCTCGGTCACCGCCGCCGCGACTTCGGGCAGGGCTGGGACTACTTCATCGGCCCGTTCTTCCGGCGAGGCCTGCTGCTGCTGGAATTCGACGAGCACAAATTCCACCGCAGGATCATGCAACAGGCGTTCACCAGGGACCGGCTGGAGGCGCACCTTGCCGCGCTGACCCCGGTGGTGCGGGCGAGCATCGCACGCTGGGTGCCGCACGAGCGCGACGCCGAACGCACGGTGCGGCTGTATCCGACGATCAAAGAGCTGACCCTCGACATCGCGGGCGAGAGTTTCATGGCCGCCGACGTCGGGCCGCAGCGCAGGCAGTTGATCGACGCGTTCGTCGACTGCACCCACGCGGGACTCTCCATCATCCGGCACTCGGTGCCGGGCGGCCACTGGCGGGCCGGGTTGCGCGGCAGGAGAGTGCTCGAGGACTACTTCACCGCGATGCTGCCGCAGAAGCGCCGCGCCGAATCGGCGGACTTCTTCTCGGGCTTGTGCCACGCCCGCAGCGAAGACGGCGGCGTTTTCGGTGACGCCGACGTGGTGAACCACATGATCTTCTTGATCATGGCGGCGCACGACACCACGACGACCACCGCCACCGCCGTGGCCTACTACTTGGGCAAGCACCCCGAGTGGCAACAGCGGGTGCGCGCCGAAGTGCTGGACATGGACGCGCGCCTCGGCGACGCGCCGCCCGCCATCGCGGACCTGGAGGCGCTGCGCGACCTGGATCTGGTGGTCCGGGAGAGCCTGCGGCTGATGCCGCCGGTACCCGGACTGTCGCGCCGCGCCGTACGCGACACCGAGATAGCGGGTCGCTACATTCCGGCGGGCACCCCGGTCGACCTCGCCTACCAGGTGAACCACCTGCTACCCGAATTGTGGACCCGGCCCGAGCGCTTCGATCCGGAGCGCTTCGGCGAACAGCGGCACGAGGACAAGTCGCACCGCCTGGCCTGGATGCCGTTCGGAGCGGGCGCGCACAAGTGCATCGGGATGCACTTCGGCACCTTCGAGGTGAAGACGGTGACCGCCGCCCTGGTGCGGGAATACGAGTGGCGAATTCCCGGCGACTACCGCATGCCCTGGGGATTCACCACGATCCCCTTCCCCAGGGACGGTGCGCCGATGACGTTGCGCAGGCGCGCGGCCGCTTGAACGACCGGCCGGTCAGCGGCCGGCGAGCAGGATCTCCGCGACCTTGGTGTCGGTCTCGGCGCCCTCGGTGTAGCCGCCCGCGTCACCCAGCGAGCTCATGATGGCCAGGGTGTAGCGCTCACCCGGTCCCGCGAAGCCGACCGAGTTGACCACCCAGCCGCCCTGTTCGGCCGACCAGCCGTTCTTCAGCCCGGGACGCATGCTCGCGCCCGCGCCCCACACACCCCAGTGCTGATTGGAGTCCACCGCGCGCATCCGGTCGACCAGATAGTTGCGGTCGTCGGGGTGCATGCGGTTGAGGATGTGGTCCATCAGCCGGTCGAGGTCGGCGGCGGTGCACTTCTGGAACGACCAGTCCGGGAACAGTGCGGTGTTGGTGGGCTGCGGCACCAGTGAACTCATCCCGTTGGCTCGGAACGCGTTGTTGAACGCCATCCGGTCGATCCCCGCGTACTTGGTCCACAGCAGGTCGGCGGCGCCGTCGTTCGAGGTGGCGAGCATTCCTTCCATCAGCCCGCGATCCTCGGGCGTCAGGTTGATGGCGCCGACGCGCGCCCGGTTGAGCAGGTCGGCGGCGATCGCGAGCTTGATGGTGGACGCGGTCCAGACCGCGTTCTCGGCGTTGGCGTTGGCGTAGACGCCGCCGGAAACACGGTCGCGCAGGACGTAGCCGGTGACACCGGGACGGCTGTTGAGGTAGGCGTCGGCTTTGGCGATGCGGCTGCTCACATCGCAGTCGAAGCCGGGCAGGCAGCCCTGCGTGTGCGCGAGCGGCGCCGCGCTCGCGATCGGGAGCCCAGCGGGCAGGCTCGGGGCGATGATCGCCGCGGCGGCGAGGACACAGGCGGAGGCGGCCACGCGGGGAACGGTTCGGGTGGCGGAGGACGGGTAACGCACGAGGGACCACGATCGCACATCGCGGGTCCGGACGCACGTCTTGAGCTGGGGTCCAGGGTGTGCTATTGCCCGGTTCGGGCGATTGCGCCCCAGTGTTTTTCGTTCATCACCGCTGGCCAGGGCGCGTCAGCGGAAGGCGGCGCGCAGTTCTTCGACAGTGCGGCCGTTGAGCCGGTAGCAGTGCTCGAACGCCTCGGTGTGCCGATCCCGGGGCCAGGAATGTAGGACGACGGTGCGACCGTAGTGGCGGGAGTTGACGAGCTCCCAGCGGTCACCGATCCGGCGGACCGTGAATCCGCCTCTCGGGACCAGGGGAATCACCATCGCATCCATGAACGCGAACCAGCCTTTCGGTGCAGCTCTCTCGTTCCGCCCCGGTGCAAACACTTACCTCCCCGGTGCAGCACTGTCGCATATCGCCGCGGCGGTCCCCGCGTGACACGGCGGAGTAATCCGTTCTCGTGTGGTCTATTTCACTGGCGTCCCGATGGGGCGGTGCAGTTGCGCGTCGGTCGCTGGGCGTATAAACGTGCACGAAGTCCGAGGCCAGCGCAGCCGGACACCATCGATCGAGAGGGCGCAGATGCCGCTGCACATCCACCGTGCCGAGCGCGCCGACGTCCTCGCCCGGGTGCTGGCCGGAGTGCTGGCGTCGCCGCTGGAGGATCCCTTCGCGACCGAGGTGGTCGCGGTGCCCGCGAAGGGAGTGGAGCGCTGGCTGACGCAGACGCTCGCGGGGGTGCTCGGCGCGGACGGTTCGGGCGACGGCGTGTGCGCGAACGTCGCCTTCCCCTCGCCCGCGGCGCTGGTCGCCGAAGCGCTGGCCGCGGCGAGCGAGGTCGCGCCCGCGGAGGATCCCTGGGCGCAGGAGCGGGCGGTGTGGACACTGCTGCGGGTGATCGACGCGTCGCTGTCGGAGCCGTGGTGCGCGGTCCTGGCCAGGCACCTCGGCGCGCGTGACATCGCGGGCGGTGAGCACCGGGCCGGCCGGCGCTATGCGACCGCGGCCCGCATCGCCGCGCTGTTCGACAGCTATGCCGCGCAGCGGCCCGCACTGATCACCGAGTGGGCGGCGGGCCTGGACACCGATGGGACGGGCGCCCCGATCCCCGATGATCTGCTCTGGCAGCCGATGCTGTGGCGCGAGCTGCGTGCCGAGATCGGGGTGGCGAGTCCGGCCGAGCGGCTCGCGGCCGCCTGCGCGCGGCTGCGCGCCCGGCCGGATCTGGTCGCGCTGCCGCCGCGGCTGTCGCTGTTCGGCGTGACCCGGTTGCCCAGCGACCAGCTCGCCGTGCTGACGGCGCTGGCCGCCGCCCGCGACGTCCACCTGTGGCTCGCGCACCCCAGCCCGGTGCTGTGGTCGGCTCTGCGCGAGCTGTCCACCGCCCGCACACGGGCCGAGGATCGCAGCGCCACGGTGGTCGCTCATCCGCTGCTGGCCGGACTGGCCCGCGACGTCCGGGAGTTGCAGCAGCGGCTGGCCGCGCCCGCCGCCACCGGCTCCGACACTTATCACCCGCTCGCCTCGGTTCGATCCGAAGGCGATGTCGCGGAGGACGATTCGCCCGCGACACTGCTGCGCGCGTTGCAGCGGGGCATCCGGGACGACCGGTGGCCGCCGGCGCCGGGGGAGATCGGCGCCGACGGCACCGTGCAGGTGCACGCGTGTCACGGCCCGGCTCGGCAGGTCGAGGTGCTGCGGGAATGCCTGCTCGGGCTGTTCGCGGCGGACGAGACATTGGAGCCGCGGGACGTGCTGATCATGTGCCCGGAGGTGGAGGCGTACGCGCCGCTGGTGCGCGCGGCGTTCGGGCAGCGCACCTCGGGTACGCCGGAGGCGCAGATCGATTCGGACCATCCGGCGCACCGGCTGCGGGTGCGCCTGGCCGACCGGGGACGAGGCGTGACCAATCCGCTGCTCGCGGTGATCGCAGCGCTACTCGAGCTGGCCGACGGGCGGGTGACGGTGACCCAGGTGCTCGACCTCGCGGCCGCCGAAACCGTCCGGCGCCGTTGCGGATTCGACGACGACGACATCGAGCGGCTGCGCGAGTGGGCGGCCGAATCCGGGGCGAGGTGGGGCATCGGGCAGCGGCAGCGGCAAGCGTTCGGCCTCGCCGATTTCGCGCAGAACACGCTCAACAGCGCGGTGGACCGGATCCTGCTCGGCGTCACCGCGGGCGAGACCTCGGACGACTGGCTGGATCTCGCACTGCCCTTGGACGACGTGGACAGCAACGACGTCGACCTGGCCGGGCGCTTCGCGGAGTTCATCGACCGGCTCGCGGTCTGCCTGCGCGACCTGCGCGGTCCCCGGCCTGCGCACGAATGGGCGGTGGTGCTCGGCCGGGCGCTGGATCTGCTGACCGACGTACCGGACGGGCAGGCATGGGTGCGCACCGAGGCCAGGCAGGAACTCGCCGCCGCCACCGACCACGCGGGCGAGGTGTCGTTGCGACTGGCCGACGTCGGTGTGCTGCTGCGTTCACGGCTGGCCGCCCGTCCCACCAGGGCCAACTTCCGCACCGGCGAGCTGACCGTCTGCACGATGGTGCCGATGCGGTCGGTGCCGCACCGGGTCGTGGTGCTGCTCGGGCTGGACGACGAGATGTTCCCGCGCGCGAGCGCCGTGGACGGTGACGACGTACTGGCCCGCGAACCCCTGCTCGGCGAACGGGATCCGCGCAGCGAGGACCGGCAGCTGCTGCTGGACGCGATCCTCGCGGCCCGGGACGCGCTGCTGGTGTTCCACACCGGTGCGGATCCGGTCAGCGGGGCGCACCGTCCGCCCGCCATTCCGGTCGCCGAGTTGCTGGACGCGCTGCGCGCTCATGTCGGCGCCGCGGCGATGCCTACGGTGGTGACGCGGCATCCGCTGCAGTCCTTCGATCGCCGCAATTTCCGCGCCGAGCAGCCGTTCAGCTTCGACACCGCGGCCTTGGCCGGCGCGTACGCGGCCGACGCGCCCGTGCGCCCACGGCCCGCATTCCTGCCCGCGCCGCTGCCCGCCGCCGACGCGGCGGATGTCGCGCTGGCCGATCTGATCTCGTTCGCGGAGCACCCGGTGCGCGCCTTCCTGTGGCAACGTCTCGGCCTGCGGGTTCCCGAGCACGACGAGGACATCGCCGACCGGCTGCCCATCGAACTCGACGGCTTGGCCAAGTGGGATCTGGGCGAACGCCTGCTCGCGGCCCGCCTGACCGGCGCGGACCCGGCCGGGCTGCGGGCGGCGGAGTGGCGGCGCGGCACATTGCCGCCCTTCGGATTCGGCGCCGCCGTGCTCGACGAGGTCGAGCACACCGTGGACCGGCTGGTGCGCGCCGCGCAGGGGGACTACGCGGGCCCGGCGCGCGCCGTGGACATCGCGGTCGACCTGGGCCACGGACGCCGGCTCACCGGCACCGTGCCCGAAGTGCGCGGCGACACCCTGGTTCGCACCACCTTCTCCCGCTTGGCTCCCAAACACCGGATCGGAGCGTGGGTTTCGCTGCTCGCGCTGACCGTCACAGAAGACAGGTCCTGGCGGGCCGTGAGCACCGGCCGCGGCCAGTTCGGCCGGCCGGCCTGGCGCTGTGAGCTCACCGCTCCCGATGTGCCGGTGGCCGGAGAGATCCTGCGTCAGCTCGTCGCGCTGCGCGACGCGGGCCTGACCGAACCGCTGCCGGTCGCGCCTGCCGCGTCCGCGGTCTACGCCGAACGCCGTCTCCGTGGCGCGAGCACCGAGGACGCGATCGCCGCGGCGGAGCGCGAATTCAACGGCGGTCCCAACGGTCCCGGTCCTTTCGGCGATCACACCGACCGTCACCTGCGCTACGTCTGGGGTCCGGCACCTCGGCTCGATGACCTCATGGCCGCGCCCGCCGCGGCGGGCGAGCCCGGGGAGAGCACCCGCTTCGGTGCGCTGGCCCGGCGGATGTGGGCCCCGCTGCTGGCCGCCGAAAGCCAGGGCCAGCCGTGACCGAGCACGAGGCGGCCCGGCGCCCCCGACGGCTCGGCGCCATCCGGTACGCAACGCCGGAATTCATGGACACGGGGCGTGTCGGTCGCCGGTGGACGGACGGACGCGCGGCAGAATGTCAGCTCGGACAATCGCTTCGGCACCGTGCGACGTGGCCGGTCACTGCGGCGAGCGTGACGCCCGCGGACCGCGTGAGCACCGGCCGCGCAGGAGGGAGGCACGCATGACCGTGCAGGAAACCTCCTTCGCCGCAAACGCTTTCGACGCCGACGCGTTCGAGCCGTACGGACCGCTGCCCACCGGGACGACCGTGCTGGAGGCCAGCGCGGGCACCGGCAAGACGCACGCCATCGTCGGTCTGGCGGTGCGCTACGTCGCCGAGGCCGGAGTCGATGTGTCCCAGTTGCTGCTGGTGACGTTCAGCCGTGCGGCGACCCAGGAGCTGCGGGAACGCACCCGCGACCGATTCGTCGCCGTCGCCGCCGGATTGGCCGATCCGGCGGCGGCCCGCGCGCACGCCGACGAACTGGTCCGCCATCTCGCGCAGGCCGGGGAAGACGAGGTCCGGTTGCGGCAGCGGCGGCTGCTGAGCGCCCTGTCGGATTTCGACGCGGGCACCATCGCCACCACGCACAGCTTCTGCCAGCGCATGCTCGACGAACTCGGGCTCGCGGGCGAGCACGATCCGGCCACCCGGCTGGTGGAGACCGTCGACGACCTCGTCGGTACCGTCGTCGACGATCTGTATCTGCACCGCTATGCCCGCGCCGAACCGCCGTTCTCGGTGAAGGAGGCCCGCACGCTCGCGCTGGCCGCGGTGCGGGACCGGCACGCCGCACTGGCGCCCGACGGCGCGGCCGGTGAGCGCGTGGCGTTCGCGCAGGCCGTGCGCGCGGAGACCGAGCGCCGCAAACGACTGGCCGGGCTGCGCGACTTCGACGACCTGCTGGTGCTGCTGCACGAGGTGCTCGCCGATCCGGAACACGGGCCGCGCGCGTGCCGCCGTATCCGCGCGCGCTACCGGGTCGCCTTGGTCGACGAGTTCCAGGACACCGACCCCCTGCAATGGGACATCCTGCGCAGGTCGTTCCACGGGCACACCACCCTGGTGCTGGTCGGCGATCCCAAGCAGGCGATCTACGCCTTCCGCGGCGCGGAGGTGCTCAGCTACCTGGACGCGGTCGCGCACGCCGGCGTTCGTCGCGAGCTCACCACGAACTGGCGCAGCGACGCGGGACTGCTCGCCGCGCTGGACCACCTGCACGGTGGTGCGGCGTTGGGGCACGAGGAGATCCGGGTGTATCCGGTCGCCCCGACCAGAGGGTGGTCGCGGCTGTCCGGACCCGCCGAGTTCACCACCCCGATGCGCGTGCGGTGCCTGCCGCGCACCGGCGCGGGACCGCTGAACAAGTCCGGCTTCCCTGCCGTCGGGCGGATGCGGGCCGAGGTCGCGGGCGATCTCGCCGCCGACATCGTCCGCCTGCTCGAATCCGGCGTGCTGCTGGACGCCAAAGCGGAAATCGTTGATGCCGAACGGGATTCGCCCGCGTCCGTGGACGTGGCGCGCAGGCCGATCGGGCCCGGCGACATCGCGGTGCTGGTGCGCACCCGCTCGCAGATCGACGTGGTGCGCGCCGCGCTGGACCGCGCCGGTGTCGCGTCCGTGCTCGCCGGCGGCGTCAGCGTGTTCGCGACCGACAGCGCCACCGACTGGCTGTGGGTGCTGCGGGCGCTGGAACAGCCGCATCGCGGCGACCGGGTGCGGCTGGCCGCGTGTACACCGTTGATCGGCGTGACAGCGGCCGAGATCGACAGCGGCGGAGCGGATCTGGTCGGCCGGGTCAGCGCCCAACTGCGCGAGGCGGCGCGGCTTTTCACCCGTGCGGGATTCGCGGCCGTCTTCGAGAAGATCGCCACCGAAGCGCGCCTGGCGCAGCGACTGCTGGCCGTGGAGAACGGGGAGCGGCAGCTCACCGACCTGCGGCACATCGCGCAACTGCTCGATCAGGTCGCGCTCACCGAGGGCCTGGGATTGACCGCCCTGACCCGGTGGCTGGCCGACCGGGTGCGCGATCCCGCCTCCGGCGCCGTCGCCGACCGCAGCCGCAGGCTCGACCGGGATGCCGCCGCCGTCCAGATCGCTACCGTGCACGCGAGCAAGGGCCTCGAATTCCCGGTCGTGTACCTGCCGTTCGCCTGGGACAGCGCGAAGAATCCCTACCCGGCGACGTTGCTGTTCCACGCCGACGACGGCACCCGCGTGCTGGACGTCGGCGGTCCGGACGCCCCGGGATACGCCGAGCGCAAGACGCGCAGCGAGGCCGAGGAGGCGGGCGAGGAACTGCGGCTGCTGTACGTCGCGCTGACCCGCGCCAAGTGCCAGATCGTCGCGTGGTGGGCGCCTGCGATCACCACCGCCGCTTCGCCGCTGCACCGGATGGTCTTCGGGCGCGCGGATCGGGATGCCGTCGTCGCCACCCGCGCCGCGGTGCCCGCGGATGCCGTTGCCGTGCAGTCTCTTTCGGCATGGGCGCAGGGCGCGGGTGCGGCGATCACGGTGACGGCGGTGGCCGGTACCGGCGACGTCGAGATCCGGCGGGCGCGCACCGCACCCGGGCAGGGCGCACTGGCCGCCGCGCGCTTCGACCGGGTGCTCGACCAGCAGTGGCGGCGCACGTCGTACTCGGCGTTGACCGCGTCCGCGCACGGGCCCGCGGCGGTGGAACCCGACAGTGAACCGGAGGATCCGCGCGGGCCGGGCGACGAGCCCGCGGGCACCTCCCTGCTCGGCGCGGAGCCGGAGCCGGCCGGTGCGGCGTCGCTGATGAACGCGCTGCCTTACGGCGCGGAGTTCGGCACGTTGGTGCATGAAATCTTGGAGCGGATCGACACCGGTCGTCCGGATCTGGGGGCCGAGGTGCACGACCGGTGCCGCGCGGCGGTGGGCGAGCTGATGGCCGAGATGGATCCGGACGTGCTGGCCACCGCCCTGCTGGCGGTGCTGCGCACCCCACTCGAGGGCGGCTGCCTGGCCGACATCGACCCCCGCGACCGCCTCAGCGAACTCGAGTTCGAATTGCCGCTGGCGGGCGGGGACCGCGTCGGCGCCACCACGGCGACACTGCGGCGTATCGCGGGCCTGCTGCGTGAACATCTCCCGGCGGACGACGACATGCTTCCGTACGCCGATCTGTTGGCGGCGCTGGAGGACATCCCGCTGCGCGGTTACCTCACCGGCAGCATCGATGCCGTGCTGCGCGTCGCGGGCGGCGCGGACCCGCGATTCGTCGTCGTCGACTACAAGACCAACCGGCTGGGCACCGGCGATCTCACCGTCGCGCACTACACCCGCGACCGCATGGCCGCCGAGATGCTGCGTTCCCACTATCCGCTGCAAGCGCTGCTGTATTCGGTGGCGTTGCACCGGTACCTGCGCTGGCGGTTGCCCGGCTACGACCCCGTCCGGCACCTCGGCGGGGTTCGATACCTGTTCGTGCGCGGCATGATCGGACCGGAGACCCCCACGGGGTGCGGCGTCTTCGACTGGCACCCACCCGCAGGTCTGGTCGCCGACCTCTCGGCGCTGCTGGCCGGGGAGGCGGGGCAGTGACCTCGATCCAGGTGGCGCAGCGGGGAACCGGGCTGCTGCGCGTGTTCAACGAGGCAGGTGTGCTGTCGGCGGCGGACGTGCACGTGGCGCTGCGGTTGGGCCGGTTGGGCCGGGAATCGTCGGAGCCGGTGCTGTTCGCCGCGGCGCTGGCCGTGCGCGCGGTGCGTTCCGGCTCGGTGTGCCTGGAATTGCACCGTATGCGAGAGATCGGCGTCGACGCCGACGAGACTTGGGACGCGGGCGTCGATCCGGCGACGCTGCCGTGGCCGGACATCCCGGCCGTGGTCGCCGCGCTGCGGGCGAGCCCGCTGGTGCGCGGGGGGCCCGCGGGTCCGTTGTGTCCGCTGCGATTGGTCGAATCCCAAGGGGCAGGCGATTCCGGCCCGCTGCTCTACCTCGACCGGTACTACCGGCAGGAGCAGACGGTCCGGCGGGTGCTCACCGAGCGCTCCGCGCATCATCCGGTCGTCGATCCATCCATCGTGCGACGCGAGCTGGACCGGTTGTTCGACGCACAGGCCGGTCCCGCGCCGGACCGCCAGCGGCTGGCCGCCGCGCTCGCCGCGACGCACTGGACCACCGTGGTCGCCGGGGGGCCGGGTACCGGCAAGACCCACACCATCGCGCGGATCATCGCCTTGCTGTCCGCGCACCGTGCGGCCGAGCCGAAGCTGCCCGCCCTGCGCATCGCGCTGGCCGCCCCGACCGGCAAAGCGGCGGCACGCCTGCAGGAAGCCGTGCGCGAGCAAGCCGTCTCGCTCGGACTGCCCGAACTCACCGCCGCCACCCTGCACCGGCTGCTCGGCTGGCAGCGTGGGCGCAGCACCCGCTTCAAGCACCACGAGTTCAACCGGCTGCCCTACGACGTGATCGTGGTCGACGAAACCTCGATGGTCTCCTTGACCATGATGAGCAGGCTGCTTGCCGCGCTGCGCCCGGACACCCGTCTGATCCTGGTGGGCGATCCGGACCAGCTCGCCTCGGTCGACGCGGGCGCGGTCCTGGCCGACCTGGTCGCCGGACCGGTCGCTGCCACCCCGAACCCCGTTCTCGACGACATCCTCGGACCGGAGACGACCGCCGATCACGCCGAGGCGTTGACCGCGCTGGAGCGCACCCGCCTGCGCGGCGGCATCGTCCGGCTGACCCGGGGCCGCAGGTTCGGCGGCCGAATCGCCGACCTGGCGCTCGCGGTGCGCGCGGGGGACGCGGACGCCGCGCTCGGGCTGCTGCGCGCGGGCGGTGACGAATTGTCGCTCGGCGCGCCCGACGAGCTGACCGCGGTGCGCGCCGACGTGGTGCGGGCCGCGAGCGCGGTCACCGCCGCCGCGCTCGACGGTGACGCGGCGGGCGCGTTGCGCGCGCTCGAATCGCATCGCATGCTGTGCGCGCACCGGCAGGGACCGTTCGGCGTCGAGCGCTGGGACCGGATGGCCGCGGAGTGGGCCGCCGCCGGGGGAGCGGGCCCCGACGCCCACCAGGCGCCGTGGTATCCCGGACAACCGCTGCTGGTCACCGCGAACGATCACGAGGCGCGGATCTACAACGGCGACACCGGCGTCGTCGTGCGCATGCCGGACGGATCGCTGCGCGCGGCGCTGCAACGCGGCAGCGAGCCGTATCTGGTGCATCCGACGCAATTCCCGGCGGTGGTCACCGTGTTCGCCATGACTATCCACCGCAGTCAGGGCAGCCAGTACGACACCGTGTCCGTCGTCCTGCCCGAGCCGGAATCCACCTTGCTGACCAGGGAATTGCTGTACACCGCGATCACCAGGGCACGCCGCCACGTCCGGATCATCGGCACCGACGAGTCCATCCGCGCGGGTATCGCACGGCGGGTGCTGCGCGCAAGCGGGCTGTCCCGGCGGGAAGGAGAATCGGGGGCCCGATGACGGAATCTCACGTTCACGGCGCCCGCGGCGTCTACCCGGTGTGAGCCTGCCCCCGTTCGAGGAAATAGTGGCCGAGTACGGCCCGATGGTGTTGCGCGTCTGCCGAGCGGTGCTCGGTCCGTCCGACGCGGCCGACGCCTGGTCGGAAACGTTTCTCTCGGCGCTGCGCGCGTTTCCCGGCCTCTCCTCGGAGACGAACATCGAGGCATGGCTGGTGACCATCGCGCACCGCCGCGCGATCGACGTCGGACGGGCGATCACGCGTGCGCCCGTCCCGGCCGAGTCGTTACCGGAACGTCCCGCCACCGCCCCGGGACCCGCCGACTACGACCCCGACCTCTGGGCCGCCCTGCGCGCGCTGCCGACCAAGCAGCGCCAAGCGGTCGCCTACCACTATCTGGCCGGGCTTCCGCACGCGGAGATCGCCGAATTGCTCGGCAACTCGCCCGACGCCGCCCGCCGCGCCGCCGCGGACGGCCTGAAGACCCTGCGCAAGCTCTACCCGAAGGATGAAGCATGATGGCCACCCTCGACCGCGGTGACGGATTGTCGCGCGCACTGACCCCCGACGCCGACCTGCTCGCCACCCTGCACGCGCGACTGACCGCCGACGCCGAAGCGGCGGGCCTGCTCGATGTCGCCTACCGCCTGCTGGACACCCCCGTCGGGACATTGCTGCTGGCCGCGACACCCGCCGGACTGGTGCGCGTCGCCTACCCCACCGAAGACCACGACGCGGTGCTCGCCACGCTGGCCGCGCGGATCAGCCCCCGGATACTCGCCGCGCCCGCCCGGCTGGACGTGGCGGCGCGGCAGATCGAGGAGTACTTCGCGGGCAGTCGAACGCATTTCGACCTGCCGCTGGATCTGCGGCTGGCCTCGGGATTCCGCCGTCAGGTGATCGAGCACCTGCCCGCCATCGGCTACGGGCAGCGCGCGAGCTACGGCGCGGTGGCCGCCGCGGTCGGCAACCCACGTGCGGTGCGCGCGGTCGGCTCCGCCTGCGCGCGCAATCCGCTGCCGGTGGTGATCCCGTGCCACCGGGTGGTGCGCGGTGACGGATCCATCGGACAGTACGTCGGCGGCGTCACCGCGAAGCACGCGCTGCTGAGGATGGAAGCAGCATGAGCACGCGCGGCAGCGGCACGGCGCGGGACGGTCACCATCACGCGGACCCGGCCGCACCGCCCTCGGAGCGAGCGGAAACCGGCGCTTCCCCGACGGATCGCGTCGATGCCCAGGCGTGGCAAGCGTTGCTCGAGGAAGTCGATGCTCACGGCTGCGCGGCGACCGGACCGATCCTCACTCCGGACGAGTGCGCCGAGTTCACCGCCATGTGGGACGACCTCACCCGCTTCCGCTCCACCGTCGACATGGCGCGCTACCGATTCGGCGAAGGCACCTACCGGTACTTCGCGAACCCGGTGCCGGAGCCGATCACGGCCCTGCGGGCGGCTTTTTATCGAAGATTGCTGCCGCTGGCGCGCTCCTGGGCCGAGCGGTTCGGCGACCCGGCCCCTTGGCCGGACGACTTCGCGGACTGGCTCGACATCTGCCACGCCGCCGGCCAGATCGAGCCGACACCGATCCTCCTGCGCTACAGCGCCGGTGACTGGAACGCCTTGCACCGTGACCTCTACGGCGAGGCGGTCTTCCCGATGCAAGTCGTGATCGGCTTGAATCGGCCCGGGATCGATTACAGCGGAGGGGAATTCGTGCTCGTGGAACAGCGGCCGCGCGCGCAGTCGAAAGCAACCGTCTCCATGCTGGAACATGGGCACGCGCTGATCTTCACCACGCGTGATCGGCCGGCGCGATCCAGCCGAGGGTGGTCCCGCGCCCCGATCCGCCACGGCGTCAGCCGCGTGCGCGGCGGCCTACGGCACACGTTGGGCCTCGTGCTGCACGACGCGCAGTAGCCGCCGGTGTACACGTTGCTCGGCGGTGACGGCCGGCCGTATCGCAGTGCGGTGCCGGGCCGCTACGGGGGTCATCGCCGCAGCCGGATCTACGGCCGCCTCGACTGCCGCTGCGCCCTGCGCGCCCTCGGCCGCGGGGGCTACCGGCGGCACCGCGTCTTCTTCGCCACCGAGCGCGACGCTCTGGTCGCGGGTTATCGCCCCTGCGCCGTGTGCCTACCCGAGCGATACGCCGCGTGGAAAGCCCGGCGTCCGTAGCGATAAAGCAGCGGCGCAGGATGGAGTCGTTCCTGATCGAGGTGCCTGTCATCGAGACCCGGTTCGGTGACCGCTGTGATCCCGGGGTGCATCGGTGCCGGCAGCGCCGACAAGCCTGTGCGCCGGAGCAATCCGTGCGATGTCTTGCGCAGTGGACGCCGGTGCGCTCGAGGGCGAGATCCGCCGCATCGGGGAGGGCGGGCCGCCCGCCCGGTTTGGGAATTCTGGGAAATGGTCGCCGAGATGAATTGGTAAGCAGCACAAGATGGCACGAAAATCTGGCGCGCGACCTCGCGATGCTATTGACTGCGAATTCGAGCCCTCCTACTCGGGGCCAGGAGTCCGACATGCCCGAATATTTGCAGCGAACAGGCGCGGTACTCGCCGTCGTCCTCACTTTTGCCGGTGCGATGATCGGCAGCGCACATCCGGTCGGTGCCGACCCGTCGCCGGGTGTCGTGGCGGCAGATGTCGCACGAATAGTGGAAATGCGTTCCGAATCCGACCGGCAATCGGAACTAGAGGTGTTTTCGGCCGCGATGAACAGCACCACGCGGATTCGTCTGCTGCGCGCGGCCGATCCGGAAGCGCCTGCGCCGACGTTCTATCTCCTCAACGGCGCCGACGGCGGCGCGGACAAGAATTGGCTGGAGGGCACGGATCTCGTCGAGTTCTTTCGCGGCGAACAAGTGAATGTCGTCATCCCCTTCGGCGGCGCGGGCAGCTACTTCACCGACTGGCGCAGCGACGACCCGGTCCTGGGCAGGCAGCGCTGGTCCACCTTCCTGACCAAGGAGCTGCCGCCGCTGGTCGACGCCACGTTCAACGGCTCCGGGGCGAACGCCATCGCCGGCATCTCGATGGGCGGAACCTCGGTGTTCCAATTGGCCATGGCCGCACCGGGTCTGTACCGGGCGATCGGTTCCTACAGCGGCTGCGTGCGCACCAGCGATCCCGCGGGCCAGGCGATGGTCCAAGCAGTGGTCACCCAGCAGCGCGGCAACGTCGTCAACATGTGGGGGCCGCCGAGTGATCCCGCGTGGCGCGCCAACGATCCGTACCTGCACGCGGACCGGCTGCGCGGTCTCGCCATCTACGTCTCCACGGGAACCGGGCAGCCCGGGCCGATGGACACGCTCGACGGCGTGCACGGCGACATCTCGCACCTGCTCTATCAGCTGTTGTTCGGGACCCCGCTGGAGGCGGTGGCGCATCTGTGCACGCATCAGCTGCAGGACCGGCTGCGCCAACTGGGTGTCGCGGCGACCTTCGATTTCCGGCCGAACGGCACGCACTCCTGGGGTTACTGGCAACAGGACCTGCACAATTCGTGGCCGATGATCGAAGCGGCGATTCGATGACCCGTAAAGAGGCAGCGGTGGCGCTCGGCTCGTTCGGGGCGTGCCTGATCTCGGTTTTCATGCAGATGATCGATGTGACGATCGTCAACACCGCGCTCCCGGTCGTCACCGCGGAGCTGCGGGCTTCGCGAGCCGAGCAGCTGTGGGTGGTGGCCGGTTACTCGCTGGCGTTCGCCTGTGTGCTGCTCACCGCCGCGCGCGTCGGCGCGATCGTCGGACGCCGCCGCATGTTCCTGTGGTCGGCGGCGGCGTTCACGGCGGCCTCGGTGTGGTGCGGGCTGTCCTCCAGCGCGATGGAACTGGTGATGGCCCGGATCGTCCAGGGTGTGGCGGGGGCGGGAATGGCCGCACAGACCATCGCCATCATCACCGCGATCTTCCGGCGCGAGCATCATCAGTACGCCTTCGCCGTGTACGGCGCGACAGCCGGTTTCGCCGGAATGCTCGGCCCGATCGTGGGCGGCGCGCTGATCACCCTGGATCCGTTCGGGCTCGGCTGGCACGCGATCTTCCTGATGAACCTGCCGCTGGGCGTGGTGGCGATGGCGCTGGCCGCGGGGTACCTGCGGCTGGGTCCGGCGACGGACCGGGCCCCGCTGGACCTACGCGGGGCCGTGGTAGCCACCGCGGCGCTGTTCCTGCTGCTGTTCGCGCTGTCGGACAGTCAGCAGGCGGGCTGGCGTCCGCAGCACGCGATGTACATCGCGGCCGCGGTGGCGCTGGGCGCGGTGTTCGTGGCCCACGAGCGCGCGACACGCCGCCGTGGCGGCCGTGCGCTGGTGCGGCTGGACCTGTTCTCCGACCGCGGGTTCGCGGTCGGATCGGCGCTGGTGACGATCTTCTTCGGCCTGTTCACCGCGTTCGTGTTCACCGTCTCGATCCTGCTGCAGGACGTGTTGCGGTTCTCGGCGCTGCGAACCGGTCTCGCGATGACACCGTTCGCCCTCGGCGCGGGTGCGGGCGCGGTGCTGTCGCCGCTGTTGGTGGGGCGCTGGGGTATTCGGGCGCCCGCCGCCGGAATCGCCGTCTTCGGCGGGTGCGTCTTGGTGGGCGTGGGATACCTGTACGTGGGGTCGGGGGCGGTGAACTTGCCGCTGGTGGTCGGGCCGGTCTTCCTCGCTGGCTTCGGTGTCGGGATATTCGGCGTGCCACTGCAACCGCTGATGCTGGCGGAACTGGACGACCGGGCCATGGGCGAGGCGTCGGGCTTGCTCCCCACCGTCGAACAGATCGGCAACTCGGTCGGACTGGCGGTGCTCAGCGCGCTGTTCTTCCGCGCCCACACGCTGTCGGGCAGCATGATCATGCTCTCGGCCATCGCCGCCGCGGCCCTCGGGCTCGCCGTGCTCACCCTGGCGCTGCCGGACCGCGCGCGGGCGGCCACGAGTCCGTGGAGTTGGTCGACCGCGAACTGATCGCGATTCCGGCGTGGCACGCCTTCCAGTACTGGTCGGTGGGTCTCGACCCAGCAGATCCCGTCACATTCCCGGGCGAGAGGCGCGGGTTGGAGCAGGTCGGCAAGCAATACAGCGGCTTCCGGCTTTGTGTGGCACTCCCTCGGGAGGGCGCCCTTTCTGGGGACTAAGGGCGTTCGGAGCCGTGGACGGCTTCGGTACGGGCTTCCTCGGGTTCTGGCACGGTGTTGTGACGATCGCCGCGCCGCAGCCAGGACGGAGCCCACCAGCAGGCGTCGCCGAGCAGCCGCATGATCGCGGGCACCAGCAGCATGCGCAGTATCGTCGCGTCGATGAACAGCGCCGCGGCCATACCGAAGGCGATGTACTGCATCATGACCAGGTCCGACAGGGCGAAGGCTCCGGTCACCACGAGCAGGATCAGGGCTGCCGCGGTGATGATCCAGCCCGTGCGGGCGATGCCGACGCGTACCGCCTCGGTGGTGGTCGCGCCCGCCGCCCGCGCCTCCACGATGCGGGCGAGCAGGAAAATCTCGTAGTCGGTCGACAAGCCGTAGATCACGGCGACGATCAGCACCAGCACCAGCGCCATGATCGGCTGCGGGGTGAAGTCGAGCAGGCCCGCGCCATGGCCCTCGACGAAGATCCAGGTGAGTATGCCGAGCGTGGAGCCGAGCCCGAGCAGATTCAAGACCGCGGCCTTGAGCGGCAGCACCACCGAGCCGAAGGCCAGCACCATCAGCACGGTGGTGACGAGAAAGACGAGCGCGATCATCAGCGGCATCCGGCGCAGCAGCGCGTCGACACTGTCGCGCTGCTTCGCGGGCTGACCGCCGATCAGCACGGTCGTGCCCTTCGGCACGGGCATGGAGCGCAGGTAGTCGATGGTCGCGTTCGCGTCGTGCGCATCACGCAGCACGGTCGAGGTGGTGAAGACGTTCGGATGCCCTGGTCCCTGCACCGCGCGCGGGAACGGCGCGATGAGTCCGGGGGCTCGGCCCGCCTGCGTCACCACCCCGTCGACGTCGGCGGTGTCATGGGTGATCAGCACCAAGTCGACCGGGTTCATCTGACGCAGCGGGAAAACCTGATCGAAGTGCTGCTGCGCCGTGCGGGCCGGATGCTGCGGGGGCAGGAAACGCTCGGAGATGCCGCCGAAGGCCACGTCGCGCACCGGGGCGATGAGCACCACCAAGACGGCCACCAGCGGAATCGCCACGGCCAGCGGCCTTCGCATGACCCACCCGGCGACGCGGCCCCACGGATTGTCCCGTTCGCGGTCGCTCGCCCGGCGGGCGTGGAACCGGTTGAATCCGAGCCAGTCCACGCGCCGGCCGAGCACGGCCAGCATGGCGGGCAGCACGGTGATCGAGATGAGCGCCGCCAAGGTCACCGTCACCATCGCGCCACAGGCGAACGAGCGCAGGAAGCCCTGTGGGAACAGCAGAATGGCGCCCGCGGCGACGACCACGATGGTCGCGGAGAACACGACGGTCCGTCCGGCGGTCGCTACCGCGCGCCGTACCGCCTCGGGCACCTCGTTGCCGTCGGCCAGCTCTTCGCGGAACCGGCTCACGATGAACAGGCCGTAGTCGATGGCCAGGCCCAGACCGATCATCGAGACCACCGGTGAGACGAAGGAGTTCACCTCGGTGACGGTGGTCAGGGCGCGAATGATCCCCCACGCTCCCAGCACGGTCAGCCCACCGACGACGAGCGGTAGCGCGGCCGCCACGACGCCGCCGAACAGGAAGAACAAAAGCACCGCCACCGCGGGAACGGCGAACAGTTCCATCCGGCGCTGATCGTGGGTCATGGTGTCGTTGAGCGCGGCCGCGACCGGCTGGCCGCCGGCGACCTCCATCTCGATTCCCGGTATCCAGAACTCGTCGGCGACCGTTCGATAGTTGCGCATCACCACCGTGTCGTCGTTGCCGCGAATGGCGACGGAGACGAAGGCGTAGTCGCGGTCGGCGGAGCCGAAGACATCCGGCAGGTCGAGCCCGGTGTCGGTGGGCCAGTAGCCGGCGTTGATCTTGGCGATCTGGTCCGGAAAGCGTTGCGGCAGGCTGTTCAAGTGACCGACGATCGTGGCGGCGAAGGCGGGATCGTCGATCGTCTTGCCTGCCGGCGCGTGAAAAAGCAAGAGCACGTCGGCGATGTGATCGTGGCCGAAGGCCTCGTCTTTGAGCCGAGCCGCGCGCGCCGATTCCGAGTTCGGATCGTCCCACCCGCTGACGCTGAGATGATCGCCCAACCCGAGGCCGTACACACCGAGCGCGAGCAGTCCGGCGACCATGACCCCGATGACGGTGAATCGCCGCCGGACGAGCGTATCGGTCCAGCGCGTGAACTCGGCGAACACTGCCGCCTCCTAATCGAGACATCGTATTTTCGGCGAGGCCCAGAACAGGTGAAAAAGTAGCAATCTCAACGGATTTCATCGACAGAGAATCCAGAATCTCGATATGCCACAAATCGGTCGGCGGGTGGATTGTGAACTCTCCCTGAGTCCACGACGGGCGGGTGTGGCCGCCGTTACGCTGAGGCCGTTGCCAGCTGCGCACACGCTAATTCGTGAATCGCCGAGCAAAATGGCGATCAACTGGATCCGACCCGGAGGATGTGCATGTCGGATATTGCAATTGTCGGCATCGGCTGCAGATTTGCAGGCGGAATCGACTCGCCCGACACCTTTTGGGAATTCGTCCTGGACAAACGCGACGGTGTGGTCGAGATGCCGGCCGATCGCTGGGACTACCGTCGCTACTACGACCCGGAACCACGGACGCCGGGACGCAGTTACACCAAGCGTGCGGCGTTCATGACGATCGACCCGTGGGAGTTCGACCCGGACTTCTTCGGCATCTCCCCCCGTGAGGCGACCGTGCTGGACCCGCAGCAGCGCCTGATGCTCGAGGTGACCTGGGAGGCGCTCGACGACGCCGGGATCGCGCGGCACGCGGCCGGCAGATCGATCGGCGTCTACGTCGGCGGGTTCGTGGTGGACCAGTCGGTGATCGGCGTGGTCGGCCCGGCCCTGTTCCACACCGACATGCACACCCCGGCCAGTGCGTCCTACACGATGCTGTCCAACCGGATCGCCTACGCGCTCAACCTGGTCGGTCCCGCGCTCACGGTCGACACCGCCTGCTCGTCGTCGCTGGTCGCCTTCCATCTCGCCTGTCAGGCGCTGGAGAACGGCGACTGCGAGGTGGCGCTGGCGGGCGGCGTGAACGTCATGCTGCAGCCGGAGACCTTCGTGCTGATGTGCAAGGGCGGCTTCCTGGCCGCGGACGGCCGCTGCAAGTCCTTCGACGCCTCGGCCGACGGCTACGGGCGCGGCGAGGGCGCGGGCATGGTGGCGCTGAAGAAACTCGACGACGCGGTCCGCGACGGCGACCGGATCTACGCGGTGGTCAAGGCGACCGGCTCCAATCAGGACGGCCGCACCACGGCGATCACCGTGCCCAACGCCGAATCCCAGGAAAGCCTGGCCCGTTCGGTGTGCGAGCGCGCGGGGCTCGCGCCGAACGCGATCACCTACGTCGAGGCGCACGGCACCGGCACACTGGTCGGCGATCCGGTCGAGTTGCGCGCGCTCGGACGGGTGTTCGGCGCGCCCGCGGGGCGCACGCGATCGCTGGGCGTCGGCTCGGTGAAGTCGACACTCGGTCACACCGAGGCCGCGGCGGGTGTCGCGAGCGTGATCAAGGCGGCGCTGGCGATCCACCATCGCACCATCCCGCCGCAGGGCTGGCTCGACAAACCCAATCCCGACATCCCGTTCGACGAGTTGGGACTGCACGTCCAGCTGGAAGCGGAGGCGCTGCCCGACGCCGCCGAGCCGATGACGATCGCGGTGAACGGCTTCGGCTACGGCGGCACCAACGCCCACACCATCCTGCAGGAGTTCCGTCAGGGGGCGACCGAAACAATTTTGCCCGCACGGCATTTCGGTGTCCTGCCGATCTCGGCGCGCAGCACCGGCGCGGCACGTGCGCTGGCCGGCCGATTCGCCGACCTGATCACCGCGGGCGCTGATCCGGACCGGCTGGCCGAGGCCGCCTGGACTCGCATGGCGCACCATCAGTACCGCACGGGCATGCTCGTGGGCGACACCGCCGACCTGGTTCGGGAGCTACGCCTGTTCGCCTCGGGCGAGGGCCGCGACGCCGCGCGGACGATCGCGGCGCGGACGGCGGAGCCGGTGTTCGTGTTCTCGGGCATGGGTCCGCAATGGTGGGGAATGGCCCGCGAACTACTGAGCGGTGACAGTGTTTTCGCCGACACGGCCGTGGCGATCGACGCGGAGTTCCGCGCGATCGCGGGCTGGTCGATCGTCGAGGAGCTGCTGCGGCCCGAGCAGGAGTCCCGGGTCACCGAGACCGAGGTGGCGCAACCGGCCAACTTCCTCGTGCAGGTGGCGCTGGTGCGGGAGCTGGCCGAGTTCGGCATCCGTCCCGCGGCCGTGGTGGGGCACAGCGTCGGTGAGGTGTCGGCGGCCTACGTGAGCGGCATGCTGTCGCTGCGTGACGCGGTCCTGGTGGCCTGTCACCGAGCCCGGTTGCAGGCGACCACCGCCGGTTCGGGTGGCATGCTGGCGGTAGGGATGTCGCTCGAGCAAGCCCGCGTCCTGGTCGGCGACGACCCGAGGGTGGACATCGCCGCGATCAACAGCGCGAGCTCGCTGACCTTGTCCGGTGACGTCGACCGCTTGGACGAGATCGCCGAAAAGCTCACCGAAGAGGGCATCTTCGCGCGCAGGCTGCGTGTCGAGGTGCCGTACCACAGCCGGTTGATGGACCCCATCCTGGACGAGCTGCGCGGGGCGCTGGCCGGGCTGGAGCCGAAGGCGCCGACCGTGCCGCTGTACTCATCGGTCACCGGGGAGCCGGTACTCGGCCCGGACTGGAACGCCGAATACTGGTGCGCGAACGTGCGAGAGCCCGTCCGGTTCGCCGACGCCGTCACCGAGCTGATCGGTGCGGACAGCCGGGTCTTCCTGGAAGTCGGCCCGCACCCGGTGCTGTCGGGCAACATCCGCGAGGCTCTGCTGGGCGCGGACGTCAACGGCACGACGGTGCCCACACTGGATCGCAAGCAGCCGGATTCGGAGAGCGTCCGCCGCACCCTCATCGGCCTCTACGCCGCGGGCGTGCTCGACCTCGACGAGCTGTTCCCGGCGCGGCGCCCCGCCACCCCGCACGTGCCGCTGCCGCGTTATCCGTGGCAGCGGACCCGGCTGCATGCGGCGCTGCCGCTGTTCGAACAGGCACGGCTGGGCAGCCCCGGCGCCTACGCCATGCTCGGCGATCCCGACGTCGAGGGCAGGCCGGACTGGCTGCTGCAGGTCGGCACCGAGCTACTGCCCTGGCTGGCCGACCATGTCGTCAACGGCATCAAGATCATGCCCGGCGCGGCGTACCTGGACGCCGCGCTGAGCGCCACCGCCTCCCGTCTGGGTGTCGAACGCGTGGCGCTGGAACAGGTGCGGTTCGTGGCCCCGCTCATCATGGGCGCGCCGGATGTGCCGCTGGTGGCGCTGACCGTCGAGGAGGCCAGCGGCCGCTTCCTGATCCGATCGCGCTCGGCGACGGGGACGGCCTGGACGGTGCACGCGTTCGGCCGCACGCTGACCGGCAGCCACAAGCCCACGAAGGTGACGGTTCCCACCCTGGACGTCGGTCTCGATGTCGACCCGCAGATGTTCTACACCGGCCTGGCCGCGGCGGGGCTGCAGTACGGCCCGGCCTTCCGCCGCGTCACTTCCGTGCGCGTGGGCGCGGAGGCGGTGGTCGCCACGGTCGACGGCACGATCGCCGCGGACGCCGGACACCTCGCCCACCCCGCGGTGGTCGATGCCGCGATGCAGTCCGCGGCCCTGCTGTTCGCCGACGCCCGGATCGATGAGGGCACGCTGGTGCCGGTCGGTGTCGCGGCGGTGCGGCTGGTCGCACCGCTACCCGAACGGATCACCGTCGTCGCGCGCCGCGATCCCCGGGCCCGGCTGCGCGCCGACGTGGATCTGCTCGACGACGAACGCAACCTCGTGATGCGGTTGAGCGGCCTGCAGATCGGTGCGCTCGCGCCGGGCCAGGATCCGCTGCATCGGATGGTCGACTTCTACTACGCCGAGACGCTGGAACAACGCGATCCGCTCGATCCCGAAGCGCTGCCGCGGGATTCGGTGACCACCGTGATCATCGCACTGGGCGGCAACTGCCGCCGTGCGGGGCAACTGGCCGCCGCCCTGCCCGGCTCCCGGCTCTACGTGGCCGGCGTGGCGGGCCGCGAGCTCGCCGCCGACCTGGCCGCGACGCTGGCGGCCGCCAAGGCGGAGGGCACCGACCGGCTGCACGTCTGCGTGGTCGCGGGGGCTGTAGAGGACGACGTCGCAGACCTGTGGACGCTGGAGCGGATCGCGGTGGCCCTCGACGAGTTCGTCCACCCCGAGACCGCCGACGAGGGACCCAAGAGCGTCTTCGGCGAAGGATGGTGTCATGCCACCCTGGTGACCGAGCGGGCGTTCGCGCTGCCGGACAGCCCGATCCCGCCGAACTCGAATCATGCCGCGCTGGCCGGCGCGCGCCGGGTGCTGCTCAACGAGCAGTCGGCGCTGCGCTGGCGGCTGATCGACGTGGAACCCGACACCGAGATCGCCGTTCTGATCGAGGAAATGGCCGTGCCGGGCGCGTTCTGGAACGACAATCTCGACGAGGTCGTGCTGCGCGCGGGCAAGCGCTGGGCCCCGCTGGTGACCAAGCCGCTGCAGGAGCGTCTCGACGCCCTCGACACCGCCGAACCGCTGACCGACCCGGAAGCCGGGTTCGCGCTGGAGCTGCCCCGGACCCGGATGCTGTCGGCGTTGGCGTGGCGGCGATGCCCGCGGCGCGAACCGGGACCGGGCCAGGTCGAGGTGCGAATGAAGATCATCGGCCTCAACTACAAGGATCCGCTCAAGGTCATCGGCCTGCTCGGCGAGCGAGAACTCGCGCCCACCTATTTCGGCACCGTGCCCGGAATGGAAGGCGTCGGCGAAGTGGTGCGCGTTGGCGAGGGAGTCACCGATCTGGCGGTGGGCGAGCTGGTCGCGATCGCCGCCAAAGGCATGATGCAGCGCTACGTCGTCGTCGACCGGCAGCTGACGATCCCGCTGCCGCCCGACGCCGATCCCGCGTACTGCACCAGCACCATCGCTTTCGGCACCGCCGAGTACGCGCTGCTGGATCTGGCCCGGTTGGAACCGGGCGAGACGGTGCTGATCCACGGTGCCGCGGGCGGTGTCGGCACGGCCGCGATCCAGGTGGCCAAGGACCGCGGGGCACGCATCATCGGCACGGCGAGCACGGACGAGCGCCGCGCCCACGTGCTCGCCCTCGGCGCCGATCACGCGATCGACTCGCGCTCGCTCAACTTCGTCGACGACGTACTGGAGCTGACCGAAGGCAAGGGCGTCGAGGTCGTGCTCAGCAGCGCGCCGGGGGAGATCCTGCGTCAGAACTTCAACGCCGCCGCGGAATTCGGCCGCATCGTCGAGGTCGGCAAGGCCGACATCTACACCGGTGGATTGCTCGAGATGGCCAACTTCGACAAGAATCTGGCGTACTACTCGATGGATCTGGACCGCCTGGTCGCCGTCGACGCGCAGCGGCTTACCCGGCTGCTGCAGCGGGTCTACGAGAAGGTGCTCGCGGGCACCTACCAGCCGCTGCCCTACAAGCTGTTCGAAACCGACGAGGTGGGTAAGGCCTTCGAGGAGACCATCCGCTCGACCGGCCTCGCCCGGATCGCGTTGCGCATGGATTCGCCTGCCCCGGCGGTGCGGCCCCACCTACCCGAGATCGAGATCGACAGCGCAGCGACCTATCTCGTCACCGGCGGGTTCGGTGGATTCGGGATGGCCATCGGGCGCTGGCTGGTGCTGCGGGGGGCGCGGCGGCTGGTACTGCTCGGCCGCGGCGGCGCGAGCACGGAGGAGGCGCGCAGGCAACTCGAGGCGTGGCGCACCGTCGGCGTCGACGTGGTCGAAGAGCGTGCCGACGTGACCGACCCGGAGGCTGTCACCGCGATCGTCGCGCGGTCCCACAGCGTCGAGCACCCGCTGCGCGGAGTCTTCCACGCGGCGGGATCCGTGGCCGACAACCGTCTGGCCGCGATGCGATTCGAGGAGCTGGCCACGGTGTATCGCCCGAAGGTGCACGGCGCCCGGGTACTGCATCGAGCCGTGGCCGACGCCGGGATCCGGTTGGACATGTTCGTGCTGTGCTCCTCGGGCGGTTCGATGTACGGCATCTACGGCCAGTACAACTACTGCGCGGCCAACGTGGCGGTGGAGTCGCTGGCCGAGGAATGGTCCCGGGCGGGCGAGCGGGCGCTGTGCGTCGGCTGGGGTCATCTGTCGGGTGCGACGGGCGGCATGGCCGCCGACGAGACGGCCCTCAAGTACCTCGACCTGGTGGGGTTCGACCCGATCGACATGGCGGACGCCACCGCCTATCTGGAGCAGACGCTGCGCCTGGGCGACGCTCGCGCGGCGATCATCCCGACCGACTGGGCCAAGCTGACCGGTACCTTCCCGCAGCTGACCCGGACCGGCCGCACGATCGCGCTCGCGCAGTCCTCCGCCAAGGACACCTCCGAACTGGCCCGGTTGCGGGCCGAGGTGGCCGCGATCGAGGAGAGCAAGCGCGGGGCCTTCGTCGCCCGCAAGATGGCCGAGGAGCTCGCCGTCGTCATGGGCGTGCCGGTCGAATCCATCGACATGACCGTTCCGGTGCCCGAACTCGGACTGGATTCGCTGATGGCGGTGGAACTCGGCGCGCGGGTCACCAAGACCCTCGGCATCGACCTGATGTCGCTGCAGATGGGCCGATCGTTCAGCCTGGAGCAGGCGGGTCCGAAGGTGGCGGAGCTGATCCTGGCCGCGGATGCCGGTCAGGCACAGCCGGTTCCGGTCCCCGCCACGCCGATGGCCGAGCCCGCGGCCCCGAACGGCGTCGCGGCCGAACCGGTGCAGGCGCTGGCGGCCGAGGCCAGGCTGTGACCGGCCGTCGTCGAAACGAGGTGACACCGTGGTCGGTTTCGGGTTGATCGATGAATGGGAGCCGGGGCCGGGCCGGCTGGTCAGCTGGGTGGCGTCACCGGATTCGGTGGCGCGCGCCCGGCGGGCGCCGGTTCATCCGGCCCCGCCCTCGCACCAGCAGGAGCAGTATCTCCGGCTCGCCGAGCGGCACGCCCAGGCGGATTTCCGGTACTCGGGACTGTGCCTGGTGACCGCGGAGATCCCGACCGGCGGCCTCGACCCGGCCGCGATGACACGGGCGGTCAACGCGTTCCTGTTGCGCCACGACACCTTTCGGACTTGGTTCCGGATCGGCTCCGCGGGCGCGATCGAGCGGCACCTCGTGCCCGCGGAGGACGTCGAATTCGTGCCGATCGACTACGGCCGCGTCGACGAGGCCCGCGCCATCCGCGATCATGTCCAGAAGACGACGCCGGGGCCCTTCGACTGGGACTGCTTCACCTTCGGTGCGATCGAACGCGAGGATTCGACCACGGTCTACCTGGCGGTCGATCATCTGCACACCGACGGATTCGGCCAGTACCTGTCCGGATTCGACCTCGCGCTGCTGTATGTGCGCGAGGTGTGGGAAGACGTCGGCATGCTGACCCCCGCGGCCAGCTACCTCGATTACTGCACCGCTGAGCGGGAGTACACGAGCCGGATGACGCTCGCCTCGCCCGGCGTGCGGAAATGGCTGGAGCTCATCCGGGGCAACGACGGCGAACTACCCTCGTTCCCTTTGGATCTGGGCAGGCGCACCGATGTGTACAATCGCAGCGCGCATCGCACGATCACACTGTTCGACGAGCACACCGCGTTGCGCTTCGAGCGGGTCTGCCGCGCCAACGGCGCGGAATTCGTCGGTGGCATCTTCGCCGCGGCGGCGCTGGCCGAACGCGAACTCATCGATAGCGACTACTACTTCGGCATGACGCCGGTCAGCACCCGCAGCAGCGCGGCCGAACGCGCGTCGGTCGGCTGGTATGTGACGCTGCTGCCGGTGGCCTTTCCGATCGGCGCCGCCACCACCTTCGCGCGCGCCGCGGCCATCGCGCAGCACGCCTACGAGAACGGACTGCGCCTGGCCCCCACCTCGTTCCAGCGCGTGGTGGAACTGCTGCCCGCCGACTCCGATCTGGACCTGGAACCGGGCTGGTCCACGCCGATGATCTCCTATGTGGACGCCCGAGAGTTGCTCGGCAACGAGTTCTTCGACTTGGCGTCGTGCGGGCTGTACGCCAATCGCGCCGCGTCCGAGCAGGTGCTGATCTGGATCAACCGGCTGGCGTCGGAAACCACGCTGAGCGTCATCTATCCCGACACACCGGTGGCGCACGGCTCCGTAGAGCGCTACGTGGCCACGCTCGAAGCGGTGTTCACGGCGGCGGCCGAGGACACCCTGTGAGGAGGACACGTGCACACCGCATTCGGTGACCCGGGAATCCCCGACGGAGAGAAGTCCGTCTACACCGTCACCATCGCCGATCGGCCGCCGAAGCTCGACCTGATCAGTGTGGTCGCCCACGACGGCGACGGCTACCGCTCGGTCCTCGAGGCAGGGCTGGGGCACGGGAATTTCACGATGACCATCGAGCAGCGGTTCCAGCGCTTCGAAGGCAGGCTACGGGCCGAGCACTACCGCGCCGAAACCCGCTCGGGCAGCACGGTGGTGTCCCGCGAGGAGGCCAACTTCCTCGATACCGTCCACCTCCAGTTCGGCGGCGGGATCGCGCCCTTCCCGATCGACGTGATGCCGCTTGCCGGTGGCTTGACGCTGCTACGCGGCCTGGACTTCGCCGAGGGCGCGAAGGAGTGCGTAGATCTGTGGCTGGCCTTCTCGGTGCACATCCCCCTCGGTGCCGAAGTGGAGCAGCGCACCGTCGTCGAGGTGCCGGCCGGGCGCATCACCAGTTGGCAGGTCCGGCTGCGGCCACGGCTGTCCGGGCTGAACACGATGCTGGAGAAGATGCTCGGCGGATTCCTGCCACCAGCGGTGGCCCACTTCGACGCGGCCCCGCCCCACCGCCTGGTCCGCCTCAGCTTCCCGACCGGGCCGATGCCGTGGGACCCGCGCGGCCTGCTCGAACTGGTCGCCTAGATCCGCCGCCGATCGAGGGAGTGGCACATGGTCGAGGCCGAGTCCGCGAAAGGACCTCTCCACCATGTACCACTCGCGTGTGTCATGCGGTGGGTGTGCGTTCTCGGACACGGGTGAGAGTGGCCGGGATGATGCGGCGGGGGCGGGGGGACCACCAGTTGGCGGGGCCCATGAGTTGGACGAGGGCGGGGACCAGGAGCATGCGGACGAGGGTGGCGTCCACGACGAGGGCGATGATCATGCCGAGGCCGAGGAAACGCATGGGAGTCAGCGGCGACAGGGTGAAGGCTCCGGTGACGATCACCAGCAGGGTTGCCGCGGCGGTGATCACGCGGGCGGTCTTGACCGTGCCCGCACGGACCGCGGCCGCGGTGTCGGCGCCCGCGTCGTGTGCTTCGACCATGCGCGACAGCAGGAACACCTCGTAATCGGTGGAGAGCCCGAAGACGACCGCGATGATCAGCACCAGCATGCCGGCGGCGATCGGGCCGGTGCTCACGCCGAGCACGCCGGACAGATGCCCGCCGCAGAAGATCCAGGTGAGCACGCCGAACGTGGCGGCGAGGCTCAGGAACGCGAGGGCGACCGCCTTGAGCGGCAGCACGATCGAGCCGAACGCGGCCGACAGCAGCACCATCGTCGCGCCGACCATGACGAGGATCATCCACGGCATCGCGGCGACGATGGAGCGCACGCTGTCCACGGTGGCCGCGGTGTCGCCGCCGATCCACAGCACCGTGCCGTCCGGGGGAGTCACCTCGCGCAGGCCGCGGACCGAGGCACTCGCCGCTTCGGTGCGGTCGGTGTCGCGCAGGAACGCGTGGAACACGACGAAGTCCTCGGCGCGACCCACCTGGACGACCTGGCGCACACCGTCGATCTCGCCCAGCGCCGCCGCCGTCGCGTCCACGGCGGCGGACTGGGGCGGCCCGTCCGTGCCGTGCAGCACGGCGGTGACGCCGCTGCCGGCCGCGGGAAACTGCGCGGTGAGCTCTTCGACGGTGACCCGCATCGGGTTGCCCGCGGGCAACGCATGATGGTCGATGTCCCCCAGCCGCAGCCCGGCCAGCGGCGCCGCGAAGACCAGCAGGACGGCGCCGACGGCCATGGTCACCAGACCCGGCCGCCGCAGCACGCGGTCTACCAAGCCACCCCAGAACCGGTCGGTGCGATCGATCGCGCGCGCGGTACCGATGCGCGCGCCGAACAGGGCCAGCAGTGCGGGCAGCACGGTGAGCGAGAGCCCGGCGGCCAGCGCCACCGCCGTGATCGCGCCGATGCCCAGTGACCGCAGCACTGCCTGCGGGAAGACGAACATCCCCGCGAACGCGCAGACCAGCAGCAGCGCCGAGAACGCGATCGTGCGGCCCGCGGTCGCGTAGGTGCGCCTGATCGCGGCGGTCACCTCGTGCCCGGCCGCGACCTCCTCGCGGAACCGGGTGACCAGGAACAACCCGTAGTCGATGGCCATTCCGAGACCGAGCAGCGAGGCGATGTTCACCGCGAACGTGCTCACCTCGGTGAGTTCGGCGAGCACCCGGATGGCGCCCATCGCGCCGAGCACAGTCAGGCCGCCGACCACGACCGGGAAGGAGGCCGCGACGAGACCACCGAACACCAGCACCAGGATGAGCAGCGTCAGTGGCAGCGAGATCGATTCGGCGCGGAGCAGGTCGTGCTGGGACTGCGCGTTGATCTCCGTGGAGACCGCGCTGTAGCCGGACAGATCGGTCGCGACACCCGGGACGCGCAGCAGCGGTTCGAGGTCCGGATACGCGCCGACGCGCTGGTTGGCGTCGCCGGCGAGGTACACGACGGCCAATGCGTGCCGGTTGTCCGCGGAGCGCAGGAACTGCTTGCGTGCGATTCCGGCGTTCCAATAGGTTTCGATCGGCCGTTGCAGCATCGCGGGATCGATCCGCGCCAGCGACTCTCGCACTCGCGGGCCGATGTGGTCGAGCGTCTGTCCCTCCGGCGCGGTGTACCGCACCACCACGTCCGGATTCTGCGGTCCGAAGTTCTCGCTCACGAGCTGATCCACATGCGCGGACTCGCTGCCGGGATCGACGAACCCGGCCGCCGTGACCTTCTCCGACGCTCCGATGCCGAGCAGCCCGGCCAGCAGCATCATCACGGTCGCGACCGCGAGCACCATCCGTGGCCGGGCGAGGACGACCCGGGCGAGGGCGGTCATCCCACGGCCGCATCGTGCGGGGCCAGTTCGGCTTCCAGCCGCGCGGCGATCTTGTCCAGCAGCGCCTCCAGCCGGGGTTCGATGCCCGCGCCGTTGCGGCAGGAGACGGTCAGTTCCAGCTTCCCGCGCGATTCGACCATGGCGAACAGCAGCGGCATCGCGCCGCTGTGCTGCGGCAGCACCCGCATGGTGGTCGGCCTCCAGCCGGGTACGGCCATCTCGTCGAGATCGAAGCCGCCCATGTGGGAGACGGTGGCCGAGACCATGTTCCGGTTCAGCCGTGCCCCGAGCCAGTTGCTTCCGCGCAGCACCCCGCGGATGACGGCGGCCGGGAACTTCGACAGCTTGCCGTTGTCCAACTGGTTCAGTTCGCTCTTCTCCCGCAACCCGGTGCGCATGCGCCCGCTGATCGTCGCCCAGTCCTCGCCGGGGGCGACGTCGAGAAACAGGGGCAGTGCGAGGTTCCCGGTCGAGCGCAGTCCGGGATCGTGCCTGCGCAGGTCGACCGGAATCATGAAGCGCGACCGGGTCTCCGATTCCGCGGCAAGGACCGCCGCCACCCGCGCGACGATGCCCTTGCCGGAAGCCTCGATCGTGCGGTGGCGCAGTAGCCAGCGCGGGGCCGCCGGATCCTGGCGGCCACGTCCGGTTGGCGCCCGGAACGTGGGCAGCACCCGGGTCGGTCTGCCCGGCGCGCCGTTGCGCGCCACCAGCTCGGCGTCGGCGATCGGGTCGGGAGCGCCGGCGGGCGGCTGGCCGCGCAGGGCGCGGAAGACGTCGTCCACCCACATCCGCAGACCCATGCCGTCCATCACGCCGTGGAAGGCGCGGAACACGACGGTGGTCTGGTCACCGGTCAGCAACAGCACCTCGGTGGTCCGTTCCGGTGTGGGACCGATCGGGCTGTTGAGTACCGCGTCGTGTTCCAACGCGGCGTAGTTCAACGACCATCCCGGCACGACGCGCACCCTGGCGGCCAGACCGCTGTCCACCCAGTCGCCGCCGTCGCGGACCAGGCGGGCGCCCGGGTCTGCCGCCGAGGCCACGTCGACGGCCCGCTGGAGGGCGGCCGGGTCCAGGCTGCCGTCACCGTGCACGGCGAGGTGCATGACGAACGGTGGAGAAACTCGCCGCGTGGCGAAATAGAGACGTTCGGTGGGCGTGATCTTCCGGCGGAAGACAGAGGTGTTGCTCATGCTGATCTCCGGTACCGAGGTGGTGCTCAGCGCAGATTGCGGGTGAGTTCGACCGCTCCGCCCTCGGCGGGCAGCCAGGCGAGGAAGGCGGCCAGTCCGCTGTCGCGGTCCACGACCGGCTGGTAGCCGAAATCCCGTGCGGCGGCGGTGGTGTCGTAGGTGGCGCTGCGGGTCATCAGGGCCACGGCGTAGCGCGAGAGCGGTGGTGACCAGCGCGTCGCGACGGCCGGGATGCGCCAGATCGTCTCGATGACGCGTACCGCGGCATTGATCACCCTGGGATCGGGTCTCCTGGTCGGCGGCTGATAACCCAGTCGAACGGCCACCTCTCGGAGGAATCCCCAGACATCGGTCTGCTCGGCATCGGCGATGAAATACGCTTTGCCGCCGACCGCGTCCGACGCAGCCGCCTTCACACACGCGTCGACGATGTTGTCGACGTGGCACAGCGAGGCATACACGGTGCGGCCGAAGGACAGATCCGGTAGCGTTCCCGCGCCCGTCCGGCCGAGCAGCCGCACGATGGGACCGGACCTGTCGCCCGCTCCCCAGATCGCGCGGGGGCGCAGCGCGCAAGTGCGGAACCCTTCGCTGTCGGCGGCCAGGACCGCTCGCTCGGCCGCGGCTTTGGTCTCGGAGTACAGGTTCAGATAGCGCCGGGGATACGGCACCGATTCGTCGATGTCGAGCTGGTCGCCGCCGTGGTAGTCCATCAGGGCGCTCGGGCTGGAGATGAACACGAACCGCGCCGCCCCGCCGCGGCGGGCCGCTTCGAGCAATCGCTCGGTGGCGCGGACGTTCTCGTTCCAGAACTGTTCCCGGGTGCCGCGCTCGTCGACGCGGGCCGCGCTGTGGAACACGATGTCGACCCCATGGGTCGCCCGCTCGAGCGAGGCGGGATCGGTCAGGTCCCCGTAGACCAGCTGAACCTTGTCGACGTCGGCGCCGAGGTCGGTCAGATCGCTGGTGCGCCGCACCAGGATCGACACGTCGTGCTCGCCGTCGCGCACCAATCTGCGTACCAGCGCGCCGCCCAGAAATCCGGACGCACCGGTCACCAGAACTTTGCTCATTGCCTCTCCTCCTTGCCGGACCGGGTTCGCCACCAGGTCAAGCCGAAGATCTGTGTCAGGACCGCGGTCTCGAACCGGCCGCGTCCGGAACCCTCGGCGGCGCGCAGGGCCGCCGGGATCTGCGCCGCGTGCACGACGACGCTGAGGAACGCGTCGATCCACCAGACGGCGCGCAGGATCCGGCTGTCGGGGACACGGCCGGTCGCCGCGACGAGCGCGCCGCCGGCCAGATACAGCCACCCCAGGATGGGAACCGCCCGCAGTGCCATCGTGTTCATCGTCGGTTGTCCGTTCCGATTCGCTGGGCCGCCCACGTCGTGAGCTGTTCGCGCCCGATCTTCGCGTTGTGCCGGATGTCCACCGGGAACGACGGGTGGACCAGGAAATCGGCGATCGTCCTGGTGAGGTCGAACCGCGCCCCGTGGGCCCGCAGCGCGGCCGCGACGACCTCCGCGTCGGCGCCGGGCTTCGGTTCCACGCAGAGCACAGGTCGCTGTGCTCCACGCGCCCCGACGCCGACCAGCGCCGTGCGAGCCACGCCAGCGACGGTGTTGAAAACTTGCTCGACCTGGACGGTGAACATCGGACCGTGCGCCGTGATCACTCGCTGACTCTTGCGTCCGCAGAACCAGATCCGCCCTTGATCGTCGATCCACGCCAGATCGCCGGTGCGGTGCCAGATGCGGTCACCGTCGGCGATCTTGCCCAGCGTGTTCGCCTCTTGCGGCCAGTAGTATCCGGCGCTGACATTCGGTCCGGCGACGACGAGTTCACCGATCCCGCCGGTGTCCTCGAGCCCGCCCGCGAGCTCTTCGGCCCGTGTCCACGTCGGGATGGCGTCGTCGGTGATGGCGACGATGCGCGCCTGCACCCGGTAGGAGGGCCTGCCGATACAGGTTCCCGCCCCGCGGTGCGCCCGTTCGACCAATCCGTCCAGCAGTTCCCTGGACTCGATGGTGGACATCGGCAGCGCCTCGGTGGACCCGTATCCGGCGACGACCTTCGCATCCTCGCCGAGCACCGCGCGCAGTCCGGCGATGCACCAGTCCGGCACCGGCGCGCCGCCGGAATAGACGCTGTCCAGCGTGGTCAGCGCGGCCGGGTGGACGCGGAGGTGTTCGAGCAGCGGAATCAGCACGGCCGGGGAGGCGAACATGGTTCGCACCCCGAACTTCTGGATCGCGTCGACCACGTGCACGGGATCGGTAGCGCCGACCTTGCTCGGAATCAACGGCGGCAGCACGCATCGCGAGCCGAGCAACAGATCCAGCACGCCGACCAGCGGAAGCGTGATCAGCGAGGCCTCCGGCGCCGCCTCCCCGCGCGCCACGTGCACCTGCTCCACCATCGCCGCTAGGTTGCCGTGCGTCAGCTGCACGGCCTTGGCGGGTCCGGTGCTGCCGGTGGTGAACGCGATGAACAGCAGGTCGTCCTCGGTGGCCGCCCGGCCCGCGGTGACCGAGCCGGTGGGCGTGCGGCCCCAGTCCCGCAGCGACTCGCCGCGCCAGAACCACCGCCTGCCGACGGTGACCGCGGTGTGGACGCCACGGAAGCCGCGCCGGAACAGCACACGCAGCGCGTGCGCCTGCGGGATGCCGATGAACGCCTCGGCGTCCACGGCGCGCAAGCAGCGCAGCATCTTTCGCACGCCCATCCCGGGGTCGATCACCACCGCGACCGCGCCGATCTTGAGCAGCCCGAACATGATCGCGTACAGCTCAGGGCTCGGCAGCACCAGCACGATGGTGCGGGTCCCGGTGCCGACGCCCGACGCGGCGAGCCGCTGCGCGATCGTGTCCGACCAGGCGTCCAGCTCGCGATAGGTCAGCTGCCGGTAGGCCGGCAGGCCATCGGGGCCGACCCCGTCCGCGTAGCGCACGGCCACCCGGGTGGGGTCGGTGCGGACGACCGCACGAAACCGATCGATGGCCTGCCAGTAGGTTCCCGTTGTCACGCAGGCGCCCCGGCGAAGACGGGCAACCGGTAGAGCACCGCCGCCGCCGAAGGACCGGCGCCCGCCGCGACGAACAGCACCTGGCGGTGCTCGGCGAAGGCGTCGTCCGCGATCGCCAGGTCGTAGGCCGCGGTGAGCGCCGCGGTGTGCGGGTCACCGTCGCGCAGATCCGGAGTGCGCACCGAGCGCTGGTCGATGCCCAGTGCGGCGGCCAGCCGCTTCGGGAACTCCGCGCTCGGCGTCGACGCGATCAACGCGATCTCCTCGAGCGAGGCGTGCCCGGAATCGGCGAGCGCTTGCCGCGCGGCGTCGACGGCCACCTCGAGCAGGCGGTCCTCGAAGCCGGGCTCCCGCTCCACGGTCATGGCGCCGCGACCGGTGTTGCCCATGGTCGAGATGTCGACGTAGGCCTCGACGGCGGGCGTGCCTTCCCCCGCGACGGTGTGCACCCTGCCGAAGCCGGTCGGCTCGTCGGTGCGTTCGAGCAGCAGCGCCGCGCCGCAGGTGGCATAGGGAAACCGTTCGTCACCGATCGAGCGGAGCAGCGACGGATGAGTGTCGCCGGAGACGATCAGCACGTGCTCGGCACTGCCGGTCTCCAGGACCGAGGTGGCCACCTGGACCGCGTTGAGCACGCTGACCGCCCCGTTCATCAGGTCGAACGAGAAGGTCCGCGGGTCGTCCTTGGCGTATTCGAGCCCGATGCCCGCCGCCTTCTGGATCAGCGCCGATACCGCCGGTTCGACGGTGTTGGAATCGCGGAAGATGCCCGCGTTGATCAGCAGCCCGACCTGTTCGGAGCGGATTCCCGCGCGCTCGAGGCTCCGCTTCGCCGCGCGGGCGCTGTGCTCGACGATGCTGTTGGTGTCGCCGCCCCGGCTGACGCCGGTGGACTTGATGCGTATGCTCATGACCTACCTCAGACCTTCAGCGACGAGATGGTGGTGGACAGGAACCCGGTGACGATGCCGGAGGCCGCGGGCACCAGCAGCAACTTCGATCCCGCGGGGATGTTCTGCTCACCGAGCTGATCGTGCAGCACGATGAAATGCGAAGTGGTGGAGGTGTTTCCGTACTTCTCGATGACCCGCAGATCCGGCGGCATCGGGCTGCCGAACTCACGCTCGGCGATCGCGTTCATCCACGGGATGGCCGCGGCGCCGAACTGATGGTGGATCACGTAGTCGAACTTCTCGTCGGCGAAGGTCTTGCCCTGCGCCTCGAGGAATTTCCGCTGCGTATTGGTACCGAGCAGGAAGCGGTCCTCGTTGTGCATCCGGCGGTTGTCGGTGTACATCGCGATGCCCTGTGTCTTGCCGCTCGGCATGCCGAGGCATAGCTGCGCGTATTCCGCGGCGGTCATCATCTCGATGTAGTGGATCATGTCGTTTTCGTCGACCGCTTGGTCCAGTACGATCGCACAGCCGGAGTCACCGACGGACAGCGAAGCGAACTGCGGATCGTATTTCTGGGAAATCTCGGCCACTGCGGTTTCGGCAATCGGAGTAATGGCCTCGCCGCTGACGACGAGTCCGTTCCGAACGGCGCCGGACCGGATCATTCGATCCAGGATGTAGGTGCCGGTGAGCATTCCGGCGCAGGCATTCGTAATATCGAAAGTAATGGCGTTCTTGGCTCCGATAAGGCGACTTATCGAACCCGCGAACGATGGCTCCATATATACTCTCGTCGCATGCTTGCTCCGCGTGATCGAGGCGGAGATGACAACGTCGATCTCTTCAGGTGTGTACCTTGACCTGGACAGACAGTCCTCAACCGCCTTGACGGCCAGCGTGAACGAATCCTCGTGACTTTCCGGCCTGGTATCGCGTACCCGGCGTTCGCGGACGCCGGTTATTTTTTCCAGGTCGAACGAAGGCGTTTCTTTCAGTCCGGAAAGCAATTCCGTGGTGGTGACAACTCGGGACGGTAGATAGGCGCCGAGGGATTCGAAACGAGAATGGGGAGACACGAGCGCTCCTGAAATCGTGGAGATATACGGTTCCGGATCGACTCTGATCGTCGGTGCAATGAACACTACCCGACGGTAACAACAAATGGCTATATGCCCGTCGGCACTGCCGTCTGAGACGGAAATCACTGACGTGGGTATCTGTTTCGTGAGGTATCACCAACCGGTGACCGGCTGGCTATGGCTTACGCAGTATTGCGATGTGATCTGCCGTTTCGGTCTATCGCCGCGTTTCACGTTCGAGGCTGCGGGGGCGCACGGTGTCACTTTCGGAATGGTTACCGATCGGCTATTGGTGGTCGGCGCCGGTTCCTGAGTCGGCGGCGGGATTGCTCTCTCGCCGGATGTGAGTGACCTCACTGCGGTATCGCGTAGCGGGCGGCCGGTGCGGGTCGCGCGTCGTCCGATTCGAGCGGGCAACGAACAAGGTTGTGGCAGAGGGGAAGTCGTCGGTGTGGCGGATCGGCCGCATCGGTGCGACCCGCCGACCGGCCATGAGTCCGGCGGATTGCCTCCACCTGCCGAAAAGCGCGGCAGCGAGGGTGAGCCTGGACGTGTTGTGCCGGTTCGGGATTCGATCCCGAGCCGGCGCCTACATCCCGGTTACCGGCGCGGGCCGGTGCGCTGCGGGGCTCAGGCCTCGGTGCTCAGTGCGGAGCGCGCTGTGGCGATCCGCTCGATGACGTCCGCGGCGTGCGCGTCGAAACGTTCCCGGGAGACGGGGATCTCGCCGTCGAGCCAGGGGCGATAGAGGTAGGCGAGCGCGCCGAAGATGGCGCTGGCGTTGAGCGCGTAGTCGTGCTCGTCGGGCACCGGCTGGGTGTAGTCGCCCGCGCTGATGGTCAATGCGATCGGCGCGGTGAACAAGCCGATGAGTTCGTTGGCGCGCGGCATCAGCACCGGGGTGGCCTGTGATTCGATGAACATGATCCGGCCGCGGCGGCGGTCCGCCAACAGATAGTCGGTGAAGACGCCGACCATATGGCGGAACATCGCGTCGCGGTCGATGGGCGCGTTGGGCAACTCGTCGAGCAGCCGGTCGCGGGCGCCGAGGACGACGGTGTCCAGCACAGTCGTCAGTAGCGCGTCCAGGTTCGGGAAGCTTTCGTAGAAGTAGCGCTCGGTGAGTCCGGCCTGCCGGCACACGCCACGCATGGACGTCTCGGCCGCGCCCACGGTCGCCATCAGCTCCGTGCACGCCTCGACAAGCTGCTCCCGGCGCGCGGCGACGCGATCGGCGGGCGATTGCCCGCGCCAGCGGCGCATGCCCGGAATCGACCCGTCGGCTTCGTCCATGGCGTCATCCTCTCATAGCAACCGAATTGACATCATGTGATGTTGACAGCACCTGATGTCATCATTACATTGCGAAGACACCGATCGATGACGAGGGGCGCGAGATGGGTTCTGCCGTATATGCCGACCAGACACACGCCATCAACGCGCGAGCGGTGGAATTCGACTTCGCCACGGTGCCGATGCATTACATTCCCGGCGAGGCGATGGCCACCCACATCATCAACGTGATGCACCTGGTGCTCCCCGAAGGGGAGCGCGCCATGGCGCAGGCGCTGGCCGAGGCGCTACCCCTGATCGAAGACGAGCGCCTTCGCGAGGAAGTCCGCGGCTTCATCGGCCAGGAATCCATGCATGCCAGTTCGCACGAGAAGGCGCGCGAGCAACTGGAGCGGCTCGGCCTCGAAGTCGGCCCGATGGTCGACCGCCTCAGCTGGCTGGTCGACCGTATCCTCGGCGACCACGGACTGACCGGCCGGGCCAAACGGGAGTGGCTGTGCGAGCGGCTGGCGTTGTTCGCCGGCATGGAGCACTACACCGCGGTCATCGGGGAGTGGCTGCTCACCAACGACACGCTCGAAGCCAAGGGCATGCACCCGGCGATGCTGGACCTGATCCGCTGGCACGGCGCCGAGGAAGTCGAGCACCGCAGCGTGGTCTACGACGCCTACATGCACGTCGACGGCGGATACGCGCGCAAGGCGCGGCAGGCGCTCATCGCGAGTACGGGATTGCTCGTCTTGTTCGTCATCTCCGGGGGCTACCTGTTCCACAAGGACCCGTCGAAGCACAAGGGACGATTCTGGCCACTACAGCTGGCCGGCGCGTCGGTGCGCGGCGTGGTGCCCAGCTTCACGACGTTCTTCACCGAAATCCCGCGCTATCTGCGGCCGGGCTTCCACCCGTCGCAACTCGGCCCGATGGACAACGCGCTGCGTTACCTCGCGCAGTCGCCCGCGGCACGGGCGGCGAACGCGTGACCGCCGTGGGGGAGCGGTTCCAGCCAGGGGCGGCGCTGCGGCTGATCGGCTCGGCGGCCGACGCCTACAAGCGCCTTTTCGTAGAAAGCGATGCCGCGCAACTGCTTTCGCGCCCCGATCCGGTCCGCCGCACCGGATACGAATTCGAGGTGATCGTCGACCGGATCGGCCATGAGGCCCACGGCGTGGTGAGCTTGTGGCTGCGCCACCCCGAGGGCGGTGCACTGCCCGCGTGGACACCGGGCGCGCACCTGGACGTTTTCCTGCCGTCCGGTCGACAGCGGCAGTATTCGCTCACCAACGACCCCGCCGACCGTGGATTCTATCGCATCGCGGTGCGTCTCATCGCCGACGGCGAGGGCGGCTCCGTGGAGATCCACCGCGATCTGCGCGTGGGTGACCGGCTGTGCGTGCGCGGTCCGCGCAATGCGTTCCCGCTCGTCGAGGCGCCGTGTTATCTGTTCGTCGCGGGCGGTATCGGGATCACGCCGATCCTGCCCATGGTCGCCGCGGCCGAACGCGCGGGAGTGCCCTGGCGATTAATGTATCTGGGCCGGTCGAGGTCGCGCATGCCGTTCCTGTACGACCTGGCCCGCTATATCGGCGGCGACGTGGTGGTTCGGCCGGACGACGAGTACGGCGTACCCGACGCGCGGATGATCTTCGAACAGACCCCGCCCGGCGCCGCGGTGTACGTCTGCGGCCCACCGCCGCTGGCCGAGGCCGCGCGTGCGGTGCTCGCGCTGCACGATCCGACGGCGTCGCTGCACACCGAGCGCTTCTCTCCGCTGCCCGTGCGGAACGGGGAGCCGTTCCGGATCAGGTTGCATCGCAGCGGGTTCGATGTGGAGGTCGCCGCCGACGAGTCCGCGCTCGCTGCGATCCGTCGCGTGCTGCCCGGCGTGGCCTACTCCTGTCAGCAAGGATTCTGCGGCACTTGCAAGACGCGGTTGCTCGCGGGCGCGGTGGATCACCGGGACCGCTCGCTGCTCGAGTCCGAGCGCGCGGAGTCGATGCTGACCTGCGTCTCCCGAGCGCGCGGCGGCGAACTCGAACTGGATCTGTGAGCTCGGCGGGCGACGATGCCCGCGTGCGGAAGGAAAACATGGCTGCGCATCCGGAACATGTGCCGATCGCGGTGATCGGGGCCGGGATAGCCGGGATAGGGCTGGCGGTATCGCTGCGCGAAGCGGGCATCGATGATTTCGTGCTGCTCGAGCGCGCGGACGATCTCGGCGGCACCTGGCGGGCGAACACCTATCCGGGCTGCGCCTGTGACGTGCCCTCGCACCTGTATTCGTACTCTTTCGCGCCGAATCCGGACTGGTCGCGCACCTACGGCACGCAGCAGGAGATCCTCGCCTACCTCGGGTCGGTCGCGAAACGCCATGACGTGGTGCGGCACATGCGGTTCGGCGTCGAGTTGCTCGAGGCGCGCTGGGACGACGCGGCCACGCTGTGGCGGCTGCGCACCAGTCGCGGTGACCTGACCGCGCGGGTGCTGGTTTCCGCGGTCGGGCCGTTCAGCGAGGCGCAGATCCCGCGGCTGCCCGGCGCGCAGACCTTCGAAGGGACGCAATTCCATTCGCTGCACTGGGATCACGGGCACGACCTCACCGGTGAGCGCGTCGCGGTGATCGGCACGGGCGCGTCCGCGGTGCAGTTCATCCCGGAGATCCAGCCTCTGGTGGGCAAGCTGACCGTGTTCCAGCGTTCGGCGCCGTGGATCGTGTCGCGACTGGATCGCCGCACCCTGGCCGCCGAACGCGCGCTGCTGCGCCGGGTCCCCGCGCTGGGCAAAGCGATCCGCGGCCTCCTCTACACCGGCATCGAAGGGTTCGGCCTGGTCGGCTTCGTGGACAAGCGGTTCCGGCATCCGTACGAGGCGTTGGGCAGACTCCAACTGCTGCGCCAGGTGCGGGATCCGCAGCTGCGTCGCAAACTCACCCCCGATTATGTGATCGGGTGTAAGCGGGCGATCTTCTCCGACGCCTACTATCCGGCCCTGACCAGGCCGAACGTTGAGGTGGTGACCGAGGGAATCCAGGAGATCCGCGCCCGGTCGATCGTCACCGCCGATGGCGCGGAGCACGCGGTGGACACGATCATCTGGGGCACCGGATTCGGCGTTCCCCCGGTGATTTTCGATCGGGTTCACGGGCTCGGCGGTCACTCGATCGGGGACCGGTACCGGGCGCGTCCGAGCAGCTATCTCGGTGCTGCCGTGGCGGGCTTCCCGAACTTCTTCTGCACGCTCGGGCCGTTCGGTGCGGCGGGCAATCAGTCCGCGATCTATATGATCGAGGCGCAGGTGCGCTATATCGTCGATGCCGTGACCACCATGCGTGCCCACGACATCCGGCGGATCGATGTACGCGAGGAGGTGCAGCGAGCCTTCCTCGACGAGGTGACCGAGCGCAGCCGCGACACCGCCTGGCTGACCGGCGGTTGCCGCAGCTACTACCAGACCGCCGACGGAGGCAACGCCGGTCTGTACCCCAACTGGAGTTTCGAGTACCGGCGGCGCACAAGCCGTTTCGATCCGGAGTCCTACCAGCTGCGGGCCGGGTGAGCGTCGTGGTCGTCGACCTGCTGCGTCAGCTGCTGTCCCCACCTGCCGAGCACCGGCTGGATGTGCGCGATCGGGTGGTGGTGATCACCGGCGCGGGTACCGGCATCGGCCGCGCGCTCGCCGAAAAGCTCTACGCCTCGGGCGCTTCGGTGGCGCTGATCGACATCGACCAGGCCGCCGCCGCTGCCGTCGGGCGCTCGATGGGGGAGCGCGCACTGGTCGTGCGCGCGGACGTCTCCGATCGAATCGGGATGCGCGAAGCCATCTCCCGGGTGCGCGAGCGTTTCGGCCGGATCGATGTGGTGGTGGCCAACGCGGGAGTGGTGCCCGAGCCCGCCACGATCCGGACGATGAGCCCCGGCGATTTCGATCGGGTCATCGGCATCAATGTGACCGGGGTGTTCAACACCGTACATCCCGCGCTGGAGGACATCGTCGCCACGAAAGGGCACGTGGTGGTGGTCTCCTCCGCCGCGGCGTTCGCGCCCGGCATGGCCGGTTCGCCCTACATGATCAGCAAAGCCGCGGTCGAGCAGTTCGGGCGGGCGTTGCGGGTCGAACTCGCCGCGGTCGGCGCGACCGCGGGTGTGGCGTACTTCGGCATCGTGGATACCGCGATGACCCATGGCACGCTCGACGAGGACGAGTTGGGCGCCGCCCTGGGCGCGTTACTGCCGTGGCCGCTCAGCCTGCGCATCACCGTGCGGGACGCGGCGGAATCCATCGCCGAAGGAATCGCCCGGCGTGCGGCGCGCACCATCGCGCCGCCGCAGTGGGAGCCCTACGCGTTGTTCCGCGGCGTGATCAATGTGGTGCTGGACAGCAGGCTGGCCCGGGACCCGCGCGTACACGAGCTGATCCATCGGGTCGAACAGCGCGTCGCCGACAGCGATCCCGTCACCCCGATACCGCGCTGACGCGCTCTGGGCCGGTCTACGGCGCGGCGGGGAAGATCGCGGGCAGCGTCAACGCGTACTCCACATCGGCTCGGGTGCCGATCGTCGTGAGCAGCACGCGGATCATCGTCAGGCGTGCCGCCGCGACGGTTTCCGCGTCCGGTTCGGCGCCGGGCGCGGTGCCCGCGGAGATCCGGTAGACCACGTACTCGCACAGGTGCAGTGCCGCGTCGAGATCGAGCGGGCTCGGCACCGGGCGGCGCAGCTCGGCGAACGTCTCGCGCACCAGTTCGCGGATGTCGTCGAGCGCGCGCTCGCGGTACACCGACACCGGCGAGCCAGGGTCGTGCAGCTCGGCGAACAGCGGCCGCAGCATGGGGCCGTGCCCGCGCGCCCAGTCCAAATAGGCGTCGATCAGCCGGATGCCCAGCTCGACCGGCTCGTCGGTGCCGGTCAACGCCGCGCGGATGCCGCCGACCAACCCCTCGTTGGAGCTGTCGAGCACCGCGAGCAGCGGTTCGTTCGCGTTGCCGAAGTAGCGGTAGAAGGTCGGCCTGGCCAGTCCCGCCTGCTCGATGATCTGCGCGACGCTCAACCCGCGGGAGCCGGTGCGGGTGAACACTTCCGCCGTCGCGAGCACGATCCGGGCGCGGACCTCCTCGGCCTGCTCCTGAGTCTGCGGCGGCCTTCCGCGCCGCGCGGCCGTCGGCTCAGCCGGCATAGTGCCGCCTCACAACGCGGCCCTCGGGATAACTGTGCGCCACGACGAACAGCTTGACACGAGGTGTGACATAGACATTAATCTAACACCACTGTTCATTTAATGGGACGCGTCCGGGGCGCGGTCCACCGTCCTCGAGAGGGCCGACCATGACGACCGCCTCCCAACCGGCCACCGCCGACGCGCTGTCCCCGTCACTGGTGCAGCCGTTGCTCGCGCACGCCGTCGCCGGGGGCGCACCCGCGGTCGAAGTGTTCGCGCCGGCGACCGGCGCGAAGATCGTCGATCTGCCGCAGTCCTCCGCCGATGACATCGAGACCGCGTTCGCCACCGCCCGCGAGGCGCAGCGCGAGTGGGCGCGACGACCGGTGCGGGAGCGGATCGCGGTGCTGCGCCGGTTCCACGACATCGTGCTGGCCGAGCAGGACACCATCCTGGACATCGTGCAGACCGAGGCCGGCAAGGCGCGAGCGCACGCCTTCGACGAGGTCGGCGACGTGGCCGTGAACGCCAGGTACTACGCCTCGGTGGCCGCCCGGCTGCTGGCCACGCGCAAACCGCGCGGGGTGCTGCCCGTGCTCACCCAGGTCGACGTTCGGCATCGGCCCAAGGGCGTGGTCGCGGTCATCTCGCCGTGGAACTACCCGCTGGCCCTGGCCGCCTCCGACGCGCTGCCCGCCCTGGTCGCGGGCAACGCGGTGGTGGCGCGCCCGGACAACCAGACCGCGCTCACCGCGCTGTGGGCCATCGACGCCGCCGTGCGCGCCGGACTGCCGCGCGGGCTCTGGCAGGCGGTGCTCGGCCGCGGTGCGGTGATCGGCGGTGAGGTGATCGCCCGTGCCGACTACGTCGACTACACCGGCTCCAGCGCGACCGGACGGACCATCGCCAAGCAGGCGGGTGAGCGGCTGATCGGCTACTCGCTCGAACTCGGCGGCAAGAACCCGCTGCTGGTGCTGGCAGACGCGGACGTCGCGCGCGCCGCCAAGATCGCCATCCGAGCATGCTTCGCCTCGGCGGGGCAGCTGTGCGAGTCGATGGAGCGGATCTACGTGCACGACAGCGTCTACGACCGCTTCGTCACCGAATTCGTCGGGCACGTCGAGGCCATCCGGCTCGGCGGCGGTCTGAACTATGACAGCGACATGGGATCGCTGACCTTCCAGCGCCAGCTCGACACGGTCGTCGCGCACGTGAACGACGCGGTCGCCAAGGGCGCCACCATCCTGGCGGGCGGTCGCGCGCGTCCGGACCTCGGACCGTACTTCTACGAGCCGACCGTCCTGGCCGGAGTGCGGCCGGGCATGACGGTCCACCGCGAGGAGACCTTCGGCCCCGTGGTCTCGATCTACCGCGTGGACAGTGACGACGAAGCCGTCGAACAGGCCAACGACACGGCCTACGGTCTCAACGCCAGCGTCTGGACCAAGGACACCGCCCGCGGCCGCGCGGTGGCGGCGCGGATCGTCGCGGGCTCGGTGAACGTCAACGAGGGCTTCATCGCCGCCTGGGGCAGCGCCGACGCGCCGTCCGGCGGGCTCGGCATCTCCGGCACCGGACGCAGGCACGGTCCGGAGGGCCTGCTCAAGTACATCGACACCCAGACCATCGCGGTGCAGCGAATGCTGCCGATCGCGCCGCTGCCCGGCATGTCCGAAGCGGTATGGGCCAAGACGATGACGCTGTACTTCGGCGTCATGAAAACGCTTCGGCAGAAATAACTCGCACGAGTGACGGATCAGGAAGCAGTACGGATGAAACTGGATACGGTGGCGGGCAAGAGGGTCCTGGTCACGGGAGCCGCGATGGGGCTGGGCAAGCTGTTCGCCGAGCGCGCGGTGCGCGAAGGTGCCGCGGCGGTGGTGCTGTGGGACATCAACGAGGCCGCACTGAAGGAGACCGCCGCCGAACTCACCGGCCGCGGCAGCGCCGTTCATCACCACGTGGTGGACGTGGCCTCGCCCGAGGCGATCACCGAGGCGGCGGCGAGCGTGCGCGAGCAGGTCGGCGGCATCGACATCCTGGTCAACAACGCGGGCATCGTGCGCGGCAACAGCTACTTCTGGGAAACACAGAACCGCGCCGACATCGACAAGACCATGGCGATCAACTCGCTCGCCCCGATGTATGTCACGCTCGAGTTCTTGCCCGCCATGGTCGCTGGAGCAACCGAGGCGCGGGTGCTCACCATCGCCTCCTCGGCGAGCCTGGTGTCCAACCCGCGCATGAGCGTGTACGCCGCGTCCAAGTGGGCGGCGCTGGGTTGGTCGGACTCGGTGCGCATCGAACTGGAACAGGCCGGCCACGAGCACGTGAAGATCACCACGGTCTGCCCGACCTACATCAACACCGGAATGTTCGAAGGCGCCAAGGGATTCCTGTTCACCCCGATCCTCGAACAGCACAAGGTGGTCGACACCTCGTGGCGCGAGATGAAGAACGGCACCCCGCTGATCGTGTTGCCGTGGACCTCGCGCCTGAACAAGGCGCTCTCCGGACTGCTGCCGATCAAGCTGCGTGACCTGTTCCTCGATACGGTCGGCGTCTACCACTCCATGGACGAGTTCACCGGCCGCAAGAAGTAACGCGCAGCGACGTCGGGTGAACTCCGAGGCCACACCGCTCGCATGGTGTCGGGCGCTTCCTCGACGGACCGGCGCGGTCGTCAGCGTGGACGGGTGCCGATGACCACGGTCGCGTAGTGCTCTTCGGATGCCGCGACCTGGCCCGCGAGACCCTTGTCCGCCAGGACGGCGAGTGCGATCGGCGCTTGGTCCTCGCTGGACTCCACGAGCAGATGCCCACCCGCAGACAGCCAACCGGCCGCCTCGGCCGCAACCCGGCGGAAGACGTCCAAGCCGTCCGGGCCGCCGTCGAGGGCAGTGCGCGGTTCGTGATCGCGGGCCTCCGGCGGCATCCGCGCGATCATCTCCGACGGGACGTACGGGGTGTTGCAGAGCAGGATGTCGATACAACCGCGCAATTCCTCGGGCAAAGGCTCGAACAGATCCCCTTCGTAGACCGGCGCGCCGAGCGGGGTGAGATTCCGGCGGGCGCATTCGACCGCGATCGGATCTATATCGGCGGCCGCCAGTGTGACCGGACGGCCTTCGTCGGCGGCAGTCCGCGCCGCCGCCAGTCCGAGCGCGCCGGAGCCGCAACACAGGTCGACCACCACCGGATGACCCGTCCGAGCGTGGATCAGCTCGACCGCTCGGTCGACGAGGAACGCGGTGCGCTGCCGGGGCACGAAGACACCGGGAGACACCGCCACCCGCAGCCCGTGGAACTCCGCCCAGCCGAGCAGGTGCTCCAGGGGGCTACCGGCGACGCGCTGGACGACGAGCGACTCCAGCGCCACGCCGGTCTCCGCGGCGGCGGCCGTGAGCAGCCGCGCCTCCTCCTCGGCGAACACGCAGCCCGCCGCCCGGAGCCGGGCGACCACATCGGAATTTCCGGCTGACCTCACCGGGACATCCTGCCGCGCTCACGCGGGATGCCGCCAACGGATTTTCCCGGTGATCGGGACCGGCGCGCTCGGGCGCGAGTCCCGATCGGCCGGAGTCAGCGTGCCGTGCTGAGCTGGAAGGTGCGGGTGGCGTCGAGGTAGATGCCGCGCTGCGCCGGTCTGCCGGGTGGCGGCAGCTGCGAGACCAATTGTTCGAGCGAGGTCGTCGCGCCGACGACCCGGGTGCCCGCGACGACGAAATCGGCGACGGCACGGCGGATGTGATTCGGTGAGGTGACCACGATCGCGCTCGTCGCACCGATATCTCGCAGCAGCCTCGTGCCGAACAGGGCGTTCTGCACGGTCGAGCCCGCACGGCTCTCCACATGGATGCGGGTCGGCGCTACACCGTGACCGACCAGCCAGTCACGCATGGCCTCGGCCTCGGTGATGCCGTTCTGTGGATTCCCGCCGGTGACGACGATCGGCGACAGCGGCGCGGTGATCGACTGCAACCATGCCGCGGTGAGCCGGTTCACCAGTTCCGGGCGCAGCGCACCATCCGGGAGCAGGCCGTAACCGAGTACGACGATGCCGGTCTGCGGCCCCGCCAGCGCGGGCAGCGGGTTGGGCAGGGTGCCCACCGCGGCGCGGATGGCGCCGAGCACGTTGTCGGTGCCCTGCGCCAAGCCGGGATCGACCACGTGCAACCGCGCCATGGCGTCCACGAGCGCGGGCAGGTCACCGGCGTAGTCGGACCAGATCGCCTGCAGGGCGAGCGCTTCGGCGTCGGCGGGATCGGCGCCGATCACAGTGCGCAGGTCGGCCCGGCCCGCGGCGTCGTCGCCGTTGGCGAAGTGGCGCTGGGCGGAGTTGTACAGGGCATCGATTTCCGGTGCGGCATTCGCGGGGACACCGGCCAGACCGGTGAGCGAGAACGCGGCGAACGACGCCGCGACGAGAAGTTTCCACTGCCTCGAGATCATCACTACAGTCGTCACCTTTCCGCTGTCGAACGGGTTGGCACGTGCTAGCAGTTAGCTGGGGCAAACAGGAAATACGATACGGGCGAAACCATCGGTCAACCGGCAATTTGTCAACGGGCTCCTCGATGTCGTCGGCGGTGTGCTTGCCGGGGGGTGAAACCGGGCGCTGGTCGTTTTCGAAGCGGGGATGGGCGGCGGCCTCCTCCTTGCTTCCACGGCGCCGCGAGCCGCGTGAATCGCGGTCGCTCGCTGGGGAAGTGTCGGCACGGGCCGGTCGTCTGCCATCGTCGGCGCCATCGGCTGTGCGGCTGGGTCGCTGCCTCCGTTCCTGGCGTGCCGTGGTCGGCGAGCCCGTCCGCCCGCTGGCGCCGCCCGACCTCGCAGCAGTCGGCAGACCCGGTCAGGTCACGTTCGCTGTGTGATTGCCTTGAGTTTGCGGGGTGCGAAGCGGGCTGGGGTGGAACGCGCCAGGCCGCGCCCGTTAGGCTGTGTCGACGTGGATACCGTTTCGCTGTCCGGCAAGGAACTCGCCGCCGCCATCAACGCCGACACCAAGGCCCGCGCCGCCGCGCTCACCGACGGCGGCGCCGCCCCGCGCCTTGCCCTCGTGGTGGCGAACGACGACCCGGCGAGCGCCTGGTATGTGAACTCGCTCCGCAAAGCGGCCGAGCGGCTCGGAATCGTCTGCGACACGGTCGATCTCGGATCCGAGGCGAGCGCTGCGGAGATCCGCGCCGAGCTGACCGCGCGGGGTGCGGACTCGACGACCGACGCGATCATGCTGCAGACGCCCCTCCCCGCGGGTGTCACGCTCGACGATGTGAGTTCCGCGATCGTCGCGGCCAAGGACGTCGACGGCGTCAGCCCGCTGTCGCTCGGCCTGCTGGCGGCCGGGCTGGCCGGTTTCGTCCCAGCCACCTCCGAGGCCGTGGTCGAACTGCTCGAACACCACGAGATCCCGCTGACCGGGCGCCATGTCGCGGTCGTCGGCCGCTCGAACGTCGTCGGGAAGCCGCTCGCCCAGCTGCTGCTGGCGAAAGACGCGACCGTCACGGTGTGCCATTCCCGCACCGCCGACCTCGCGGCCGTCACCGCCACCGCCGACGTCGTCGTCGCCGCGGCGGGCCGCATCGGCCTGATCGCCGGCGAGCACGTGCGGGAGGGCGCGGTGGTGATCGATGTCGGCACCAACGAGGCTCCCGACGGGAAGATCGTCGGCGATGTCGACGCCGGTTCGGTGCGCGGCAAGGCCGCCGGGCTCAGCCCCGTCCCCGGCGGCGTCGGCCCGGTCACCACGGCCCTGCTCATGCGCCACGTCGTCACCGCCGCTGAATCCGAGCGACCGAGCGGCTCTGCGTGAAGCGCCGCCTCACCCCCGGGCGATGGCGCTGATGAGCGTGCGGTTGCCGTCCTTGGTGGTGGTGACCACCTGCGGGTTGTAGGTGACCGGCTGCTGCCCGGGCCGATGTTCGGTGACCACCACGGTGTACTGGCCGGCGAACGCGCCGGGGGTGATCGCCACGCAGTGAGTGGTGCCGGCGGGGATGCTGTCGATGCCGCGCTGGATGGCGTCGGCGGCCTGGACCGCGGCGTCGGCAGTGGTGGTGGCGCGGACCTGCTCGCCGGACCGGTCCACGTAATAGGCGTGCTGGAAGGCGAAGATCACCGCGGGACCGGATTCGAAACTGCCCACGCCATTGCCCTGGATCCGGTTGCCGACCCGCTCGGCGGGGCACTGTGCGACCGGCGCCGCGGGAGCGTCGGCCTCGGCGGACGGGACCGGTGTCGCGGCCTGCCGGTCGGAGCCGCCGGTACCGAACTGTAGGAAGGCCGCGGCACCGAGCGCGGCGACGCCGAGCGTGCCGAGCAGTGGCACCGCCCACCGTCGCGTCTGGCGTGGCGCGGGGGAGCGGTCGATCAGTCCCGCGAATTGATCCTCGTACTCGTCTGGACCTGGCTCCGGCGTGTGCGCGGGTTCGGATGGCTGCGCCTCGGCCGGTAGCCGATCCACCCATGTGGACCACTCACCGCGGTACTCCTCGCCGGCCGGCGCCTGCCCCCCGGCGCCGTACGGATTCCCCCGGTCGTAGCCGGGTCGCGCGCTCATCTCCGGTCGATCCATCGCCCCGCCCTTCATCAGGTCCCCGTCAGATTAACCGCATCGCCACGACGCGGGAACGCCCTGCCGCGTTCACAATTGAGCCGTCGCGCCTATCGGAGGATACCGGCGGGTCTTCCGCGCGGCTCCAGGCGGCCGGTGCGCGGCTGTCACTTCAGCCGAGCCGGCCATTCGTGCTCGGGCGGGGTGTGACAAAGCTCGAGCGCCTCAGAGGTCTCGGAACTCCGCTTCTTCGGTGCCATGCGGCGGTGAGACCGGAAACTCGCGCAACATTGCCCTCCCCTCGGGTATGCCTCTCGACGCTACCCGGAGGAGGGCGCCGCTCACCAGTGCGTGACGACCGGGTCGCCGACACCGATCGTGTGATAGACCCATTCGGCGTCATCGCGAGAGAGGTTGATGCAGCCGTGGCTGACGTTCGCATAACCCTGCTGGTCCACCGACCACGGAGCCGAGTGGATGAAAACACCACCCCACGTCAGTCTTTCGGCGAACTCGCCGTTGATGATGTAGCCCTCCGGCGAACTCAGGGGAATGCCGATGGTGCGGGAGTCGAACACGACGGAACGGAACTTCTCCAGCACCGGCCAGGTGCCGGTCGGCGTTTCATACCCCGGCTTGCCCATCGAAGCGGGCATCGTCCGGACGACCGTGCCACCGACGGTGACCGTGAACGTGTGCGCCGACATGTTCGCCTCGCCGAAAACGCCTGCGTTCGTGCGGAATTCCGTGCGCGCGCCACCAACCGAGACGAGGACGGTGGCGTCGGCGGGAAGGAACCCGCTCGGCGTCCACACCGCTTCGCGATCGTCGGTCCACGCGAATGTGCCCGGCAACGGCCGGGTCGTTCTGATGTCGATGAATTGTTCCGTCTTCGCGCGATCGGTGACAGGTGCGGCGAAACGAATGGTCACCGGATGAGCCACGCCCACCACCTGGCCGTTCGAGGGTCCGATCGCCGCCACCGGAGGCGTCGGCGGCACGATCGTCATCGCTGCCGCCGCCCCCGACCCGAACGCGGCCAGTGCCACGATCACGGTCGCGAGGAACAGGTACCGAATGGCGCTCCTCATGGCGTCCACCCCTTCGAGATGGTGTGGTAGGCAAGGAACATCTTAGGCCCCCATGATCAACTCGGCCACGGATAGAACCGGTCCATGGTCCGGTTGTGATCGGGGGCAGGCCCACCAATGACCGCGTACCCCGCCGGGTGCGATCGAAACGGCAGTGAGTCGCTCGGGTCATGCGGCGGCCGGGGCGCCGCCGATCCGTCAGCGCGTGAGTCCGCGTGGCAACGGTTCCGGTTCGGCCGCGGCTCGCATGTCGAATTCGGCTCGCGCGGCGAGGATTCGGTCCTGATGTTCGACGGCCCAGACGCCCATGGCGTGACTGATCGCGCCGATGCTCGCACCGAGTTCGGTGAGCGAGTACTCCACGCGGGGCGGCACCGTGGGGTAGACCGCCCGGCGCACCAGGCCCTCCCGCTCCAGGTTGCGCAGGGTTCGGGTGAGCATCTTCTGGGTGATGCCGTCGAGGCGGCGGCGCAGTTCGTTGAAGCGGATCGGCCCGGCGTGGGAGCGCAGGACGCTCAGCACCAGCATCACCCACTTGTCGGCGAGGACGGCCAGCACTTCCCGCGCGGGGCAGTGATGCAGGTAGCTTTCGACCAGGCTGCCGGTCGCCGCCCGGTCGCATGCGGTATCCATGGGGAACCTCGGTATCAAGAAGGTGCCTTCTTTCCGAAAGGTACCAGGTAGCCACAGAATCAGTACATGCTCGCAATCACGCAGTACGCGTTCGGTGGCCCGGAAGTGCTCGAGGTGGTCGAGGTGGAGCGGCCGCGGCCCGGCCCGGGGGAGGTGCTGATACGGGTCGCCGCGACCAGCGTCAACGCAGCCGATTGGAAAGTGCGCGCCGGACTGATCCAGTTCGGCGATCCACCGCTGACGCTGGGACTCGATGTGTCGGGTGTCGTCGAGGAGCTCGGTGCCGGAGTGGACCGGTTCGCGATCGGCGCTCCGGTGTACGGCATGGTGTTCGGCGGAGCGAACGCGGAATACGTGGTGGCGCAAGCGCACACGCTGGCACCGACGCCGAGGGGCGTCGACCTGGTACACGCGGCGGCACTGCCGACCGCAGCGCTGACCGCTTGGCAAGCGCTGGCCGCGCTCGGTGCCGGGCAGCGCGTGCTGGTGCACGCGGCCGCGGGCGGCGTCGGGCATCTGGCGGTGCAGATCGCGCGATATCGCGGAGCGCACGTGATCGGCACCGCCCGCGCGGTCAACCACGAGTACCTACGCGGGCTCGGCGCCGACGAGGTGATCGACTACACCGCGGTCGATTTCGGCGCCGCGGTGCGCGACGTCGACATCGTGCTCGACCTGGTCGGCGGCGCGTACGGATCCCGCTCCGTTCCGCTGCTGCGTCCCGACGGCAGGTTGATCGACACCCAAAGTTCGGACGCGGAAGACGACCCGCGTTACGAGCGGTTCTATGTCGAACCGTCGGCGGTATCACTGCGCGAGATCACCACGATGGTCGAGCGCGGTCATCTACGTGCGACGATCGACCAGGTGCTGCCGCTCTCGGACGCCGCGAAGGCACACGAACTCGGCGAATCGGGGCGGGTGCGCGGCAAGGTCGTGCTGGTCGCCTGGGATCCGCCTGCCTGAACGGCCGTTCTCGCGCGGCCGGAGCGATCGCGCCGCTATCGGCGGACGGCGTGCACGACGTCGGCGTGCAGGGCGTCCGCCCGCGCGGTGAGTTCCTCGATCCGCACCAGGACCGCGGCGAACCGGTCACCCTCGGCGGCGGGCAGCGACGCCACGTTGATCTCGATGTTGAGCTGGGAAGTGGTCGCGGCGGCGCGGCAGGCGTCGGCCGCCGCGCCGATGTCGGTGACGACGTTCGGATTCCCGATCGGGAGCAGCTCCGCGGCCAGCGACAGCACCTCGTCCGCCTCGTCGACGACCGCGGCGGGCACGCGGGCGGCCTCGATCAGTGCGGCATTGATCGCGGCGGTGCGGGCGGCGAGGTCCTCCGGAGTGTCCTTGGGCAGCTTGTAGGCGGCGCCGACGGCCGTGAACGCGGCGGCGTCGGCGGCGGCCAGCGCGAGAGCGCGCTCCCGGGCCGCGTCGGCGGCTTCGATGATCCGATCGATCACCGGCCGGTTCTCGGCATCCTTGGCGCGGGTGGTGTAGCGCGCGACCATCGCGACGAGTGCCGCGCCCTGCGCGGCGTGCAATGCGGCCACCGCGCCGCCGCCCGGTGCGGGAATCTTGGCGGCCAGATCGCCCAGGTACTGCGCGAGAGTGACCTCGCCGGAGGACGGCGCAGTTTCCGTGGACGACGAGCTGGGCTGCGACACGTGCGTATTGCCTTTCGTTCTACGGCGAGGACGGACTACGAGAGGACGGACTACGAGTAGACGCTACCCCGTGGCGCCGCTGCTTCGGTCGTGACCACGCCTTGCCGGGCTCGCACCCGGCCGGTGCGCGCTCGGGACGTACCCGCCGTTATGTTGAGTGTCATGCGGATCGGATTGAGCATCAACTACTCGGGGGGCTTCAAGGAGGCGGCGGCCGAAGTCGCCGACCTCGAGCGGGCGGGCCTGGACATCGTGTTCGTGCCCGAGGCGTACTCGTTCGACGCGGTGAGCGCGCTCGGCTACCTGGCCGCCAAGACCACCACCCTGCAGCTGGCCTCCGGCATCCTGCAGCTCTACACGCGCACCCCGAGCCTGACCGCGATGACCGCGGCGGGCCTGGACTTCGTCTCCGACGGACGCTACGTGCTCGGGCTGGGCGCGTCGGGTCCGCAGGTGATCGAGGGCTTCCACGGCGTGCCCTACGACGCGCCGATCGGCCGCACCCGCGAACTGGTGGAGATCTGCCGGAAGGTCTGGCGGCGGGAGCGCCTGGAATATCAGGGCAAGTACTACCAGATCCCGCTGCCTGCCGACCGGGGCACCGGCCTCGGCAAGCCGCTCAAGCTGATCAACCACCCGGTGCGCGAGCGCATCCCGGTGCTGCTGGCCGCGCTCGGCCCGAAGAACGTGGAACTGGCCGCCGAGATCGCCGAGGGCTGGCAGCCGATCTTCTTCCTGCCGGAGAAGGCGAAGGAGGTGTGGGCGGACTCGCTCACCGCGGGTCTCGCCAAACGCGATCCGGTCCTCGGTGACCTGGACGTGTACGCAGGCCCGGCGCTGGCCATCGGGGACAACGTCGAACCGCTGCTGGAGTTCGTGAAGCCGCATCTGGCGCTCTACATCGGCGGCATGGGCGCCAAGGGCAAGAACTTCTATCACACCCTGGCCACGAAATACGGCTACGGCGCCGAGGCCGACCGCATCCAGGAGCTGTACCTGGCGGGGGAGAAGGAGGCCGCGGCCAAGACGGTCCCGGACCAGCTGGTCCGGGACATCTCCCTGGTCGGTTCGGCCGGCTATGTCAAAGAACGGGTCGCGGCCTTCAAGGAGGCGGGCGTCACGGTCTTGAACGTGGTCC